>JBDTYU010000082.1:0-3797 GCA_040005535.1 Ginsengibacter sp.
GAATAGTATCCCATCCATTTAATTGGTGAAGAATAATTTCTCTTGCACTGCATAAATAAGTATCAGGGTTTGTTTCGTTTTTAACAATCTCAAATATGGCTTGTAACGTAAAATATTCATCTCCCATTTATCAAATTTATTGGAAAGTAGGATTTTATGTTCAGTTTGTCTTTAGAATTATAAAATTATTAAGAATTTTTATTAAAGTTGTGATGATATTTATATCCACCTGCAAATTCAACTTCTATTTTAAGATTTTATCAATTAGTGTCTTAAAGTAATTTTACTACTTCTTCAGCATACCCAAAAGATAATGTCATACCGGCGCCACCCAGGCCGTTAATGATATACACACTATCTTCCGTTTTTAAAAATAGATCTGTTTTACCATTTGTCATTTTTGGGTAAATGCCATGCCATGACTGAATCATACGCCAGTTATCGGTAAGAGCAAATGTTTTTAAATAAGTGAGAATAAGTTTATTAATATACGCTTCATCAAAAGGTGTAAAAGTTAAACCATACTCATGAGAATCACCCACGGTAAGTTCACCCTTGCCGTTTTGAGCTACCATTACATGAATGCCCAATTTTAAAAATTCACTCATTTCATGCTGAAACCTTTCTTTAAGTAAAGGCAGTGAGAGAGCAGCTTTAAAACTTTCATAATGGATAAGCGATAAACCACCGCACAATGAAGTACCCATCTTAAAATTGGCATCAGCATTCACAAACCGCATCATTTGCAATTTGCATTTTGTTATTTTCAATTCAGAAAATTTTTCAGGAAATAATGTTTCGAAATCGGCACCTGAACAAACGCATATAATGTCAGCCTGCATAAATTCTTCTCCCATCCAAACCTTGTGCTTTTCAACTGCATTCACCGTTTTATTCCATATAAAATGAATGTTGTGAGTTGCTGATAAATAACAAGGCAAAACAGCCATAGCTTCTCCCGGATCAATAATCATTTCAGTTTCACTAAACAAACCACCTATTAAATTTTGAGAATTAACCCCGTTTATTTTTCCGGCGATTTCAGATTTAGTAAGTAAGCATACTCTGCGGTTATTCTTGTTGAATGCTTCATGTAATTCCTGCAGCACTTGCCATTCATCTTCATGATATGCCGTATGAAGGCTGCCACATTCATCATACCCAAAACCAGCCTTCTCAGCAATTTCCTTCCATACATTTCTGCTCCGGATAGCACGGTGATACAGCATTCCATCGGGCTGCCCTATTGGCCATATCATTCCAAAATTTCTAACAGATGCTCCAATTGCTCTACCCGATCGCTCAATAACAGTTACATCAAATCCTGCTAACGAAAGGGCACGTGCAGTTGCTAACCCAACAATGCCTGCACCAATTACGATTGCAGCCCCTTCCCAACCCTTTCCCGAAGGGGAAGGAGCTAACTTACCGGAAATCATGTTAAGGATTTAATTGTTTCGGATATAGTTTCAATTTTTTTACCTTTTGCAATACTATAATCTTGCCTTCTATACTTTTTATTAAAATATTGCAATGCTACTAATGTTCCTGCAACTCCAATAATTGATAAATACATTACTCCGTGAGAATACACCGCTGCCCAGGGTAATTTATTGCTGAAGATGGATTTACTTATAATAACAAGTACGCTTCCCAGGTAACCAAATGAATCAGCCACATACATAAGAAAGCCAACATTACCACCAACCTTAAAAGTGGCAATCATTCTTTCAAATAATATACAATTGAAAGGTATGTACCCCATATACAATCCAAGCCCTACTAAAGTCATCCACATAAAAGGCGTGATGTAGTGATTAATAAACATCCATGAGCAAGTGCCTGCTAATAAAAAACCTGCTGCAATAATAACGTGAGTAATCACGAGCGCATTGCGATTATTGCGTATAAGAATCATACTGCTTATTAAAATTAAAACAGCCATGCTGATGGGTATTTCGGTAGCTGTAAAAACTGAAGGTTGATTTCCGAAACCCAATTCCTTCCAGATGTCAGCAGCAAAATTATCACGGATGTCCCGGAAAACGGTTAAGAAAACATATAGAATAATTAGCAGCACCAATCCGTAACGAAATTCTAAGAAAAAATTTTTGCGCCCGACTTTAGTCATAGGCAAACGAATTATACGGCTCTCAATGTCTTCTTTTGATGGTGGTGGAATTTTTTCTAATAAAAAAACGAAAAGCAGCAACGGCAAAACAAAAACAAGGCCTGTAAGAAATGGCAGCCACCAGTCACTAACGGTAAAGGCTACCTGTAAATATTTCCCTACAGACTTTACAAAACCTGATGAAAAAATAAAACTTACTGCAAGAGAAGCACCAATAAAATCAGTTGCTTTTCTTCCTTCAACAAATGAAAAAATAATTCCCCAAATTATACCTAATGGAAAACCGTTAGTAAATAAAAAAATTATATTATATGGCGGAGGAACAATTGCAAAAAACAATAGAGAAATCCATGAAATGCCTACGAGCAATAAAACAATTTTCCCTCTTCCGAATCGTTTTAATTCAGCAATAAATTTTATTCCATAAAATTTACTGAGCATATACCCCACCACCTGGCTTATTACTAAAGCATCTTTATATTCCAGTCCAAAAATAAGTGGTCCTTTGCTGAAGCTACCTACAGTAAATGGTTTTCTAAATGCGTAAACAGAAGCATAGGTCAGGAATGTAATAACCGCAGCGAACAGTGCAACATAAGTATCGCGGTATTTAAGCTGTTGAAATTTTGAAGTAATTGCCTGCACTTTTAGAGTATTAAAGAAGGCAGAATTTCTAATGAATCAATAACATAATCCGGCTGATATTTTATAAGCTGCTCCTTTGTATAAGCGCCGGTAGTTACTGCTACAACAATGCCGCAACCTGCTTTTTTCCCTTCTTCAACATCCACTTTTGTATCCCCTACTTTTGCTACATTTTCAGGATAATTGATGTTGAGCCTTTGCATTAATTGTTGTATCATATAAGGATGAGGGCGCCCTTCGGGAACTTCATCGCTGCAAATCACTTCATCAATAAAAGAAGCTGTATCCCAACCAAGCCGCTTTAATATTGGATCGGTAATAACCCGGGTAAAACCTGTATTGAGGGCAACTTTTATTTTATTGACATGTAATTCAACAAATACTTTTTCAGCAAATGGCAGTGGTGAAAGCCCTTCGTATGTTTCATAAAATGACACCATCTGCTTTGTAAAGTCTTCATGAATAGTGTCGATAATCTTAATATTATTTTCAAGATCCGGCATATATTTATCAACCAGTATTTGCACCGCTTCTCTTTTTCTATAACCCATAACTGCATCTACATCGGTTGCATCCACATTTATTCCTGCATTAGAAAAAGCCTTTCTAAAAACATCATTAATATTTCCTTTATCTTCTACCGTAGTACCGGCAATATCAAATACAACCAGTTCAATGCCCATTGATTTTATTTTTTATGCTGAGTTAAATGCCGAATCATCATGTTGCGGTAAAGTTCCATGTCAGGTAAAGGAACATGTTCCGTTTTTGCTTTCTCATCCCAACCTCTCAACGTTATATATAATGTAAACCACTCATCTTTTTCAAAATCCTTTGCTTCCTTTTCACTCATGGGTCCTCCCTGAAAATTTAAGGTGCTTTTACTTGCATCTGACAACTGGTTATAATAAGCAGGCTGTTTGAAAGTGAGATAACGTTTTGCTTCAACATGCGAAGCTATAAGCTTAGTAATTTTTTTTGAGAAGCCTTTGCTCTTCAGATAATCTGCACCAATTTTTTC
>JBDTYU010000083.1:0-4973 GCA_040005535.1 Ginsengibacter sp.
ACATGTATTCTAAACTTAAAAATTATTATTATGAAAAAAACAATTTTATTTGTGGCGTTTGCCATGTTATGTGCGTGTGCTGCTTTAGCCCAGGATAGTACAAATAACGGAGCCATGCAGAAACACCACACTCTGGTTCACAAAAAAACTATACACAGGCACACCACTATGCACAACAACTCTTCCACGACTTCTGATAACGTTAGTGGGGCGAAAATTACTACTAACAACCATAGTAAAATGGAAACCAAATCGACTATGATTAGAAGGAAAAGGCCTACTCATATGACTCACGTGAGAACAACGACTACTGTAACTGATTCTACAAAATAAAAATCTTATCTGTATGAATTAAAAAATACGGTTAGCTCCTGCTAACCGTATTTTTTGGAATATTTTCTACTACCTGTTGTGTAGTGTCGACATAAGATGGAAATTAGTCGTGACCTTCTAACTTAACCAGCTTATTATAAACTCCGAACAAAAGAAATGGAGCTGCCCACTGGCCTATAAAAAGGGCATCGTGCCTGTTACCTAATAATTTTAATGTAAGAGAAATGCCAATGGAGCCCAGTGCAGCCCAAAGAAAAACATCTGAAGGTAACTTGGCTGTTTGCTCTTCAATTGATTTAGCTACTTCGCCTTCTTTGTGTTCAGGATTGTTTAGAGAATTCATACGATTTTAATTGTTTAAATGATAATTGATAAACCAACACCATATAAACATGAATAATTAAAAATTGTTTGAAAAAAATTATTAATCTTTTTCACTTTTTACTTTACTCATCATCATCGTCATCATCTTCATCCTCATCTTCGTCAGGATCAATTTCTTCAAGGGCACCCTCATCAGGAACATTTTTATCAATATCGTTTTCATCGTCAATAGTGTCAACCTCTTCTAAAACATCATCATTATCCGGATTGTCATCGTCATCTCCGGGAGCATCATCATTAAATAAGATGTCATCATCATTAAAATCTTCGTTGTCGGCATTGACATTAGCCGGTAGTGTGCTAGTTACTTCTTCTGCAAAATCTGAAGCATTTTTAAGTTGTGTTTGCATAAATTTTTTGAAATCCAAATACAAGCCTTATGCCAACATAAGAAAAAAAGTCTTCATGTGATAGTGTTATTAATTATATAACATATCTCCCAGAGAGATTTTACTGGTTATTTTAAATCAATTCTCATCAGACCTTTTACCGGAATCATTTCCTTCGCCTGTGTCATCTTGCGTTGCAGTACTTTCCTTTACTAATGTCTTTCCTGGTTTTTTTGGCGGCGCAGGATTTTCTTTTGGTTGTTTAATTGTTTTTTCATTTTGCTCATCATAACCGGCATTGGTTGCAGAACCTTTTTTATCACCTTTATCTGCTTTGCGGCTTTCGTAGTATTTTTTTGATCTTGAATTCATAAAAAGTTTTTAAGTTTTGAATAACATTAATGGTGACCATGATTTTGAATAAGTGATCTCAAATTTCAAATTTTCCCGGAGACATTCCAAATGTAAAAAGGTTTTTAAAAATAAAGCCCGGTGAAGAGCTTCTACCGGTTGAAGGCTGCAAAGGCACAACATTCATCTTATCGTTTCTGAGCAACAAGTAAAGCCTATGAAGGTATTCCCTTACATAAAAACTTAGAATAAACGAATATAAATTACATAGCGAATCAATTATATTTACATCAATTCCAAACCAATATAAATATCATGAAACAATTCCAGTGGCAACAACTGTTGATCAGCTTCATTTTTACTTTCCTCGTTTCGTGTCAATCTTCAACCAGCGAAAAAATTTCCAAAACAGATCCGCTGGCTAAAGCCTCCCGTGAAAATAAAAACGGATGGGTGTATGTCCATCTCGAAGGGTCGCCTGGTGATATTGGATATCAACATGGTTATCTTCTATCCAATGAAATTGATACCACTCTTCAAATGCTTGGTTATTTTCTTGAACATGAAACAAAAAAAGATTGGCAATTTTACCGTCAATGTGCACGCAATTTTTTGTGGGATAAACTTGACAGGGAATATAAAGATGAGATAAATGGAATTGCCCAGGGCCTTCATGCCAAACAAAAAAATTATGATAGCCTTGATATAACAGCATTAAATGCAATGGAAGAGCTTGCTTATTATTATGTTCCTCAATTAATGGATAAAGAAAAAAAAGGAAGCGGTGATAACAAAGCTCCCGGCAATTGCAGCGCATTTATTGCAACAGGAAGCTATACTAAAGATGGAAAAATTGTTATTGGCCATAACAACTGGACATCGTATATAGTAGGCCAGCACTGGAATGTAATTGCAGATATTGTTCCTGAAAAAGGTAATCACATGTTAATGGATTGCATGCCCGGCTTCATTCATAGCGGTGATGATTTTGTAATAACATCCAATGGAATTCTTATAACTGAAACAACTATTACACAGTTTAAAGGTTTTGATACAACCGGTATTCCGGAGTTTGCCCGTGCAAGAAAATCTGCGCAGTATGCAAACAGTATTGATGATGTGATAAAAATATTTACTACCGGCAACAATGGAGGTTATGCCAACGACTGGCTGATTGGGGATACAAAAACAAATGAAGTCGCAAAACTTGAACTGGGTTTAAAAGATTATCGTGTATGGCGATCAAAAGATACTGCGATCATAGGTTCCAACTTTCCCAGCGATCCGAAACTGATAGCTGATGAAACAACTTTTAAAATTGAAGACAAAACGACTTCGCCCAACGCACGAAAAGTTCGTATGGAAAAGCTGGTGAGTGATCTTAAAGGGAAAATTGATATTGAAACAGGTGAGCAAATAGAAGCTGATCATTATGATGCATACCATAATATCAAAACCAATAACAAATGCGTTATCTGCGGGCACATTGATGAAGATAAAAATGGTTGTGCCGAGTGGGATGAGCCACCTTATTATCCTATGGGTGCTGTGCAGGGAAAAGTAACTACAGCCGATCTTGCAAAAGACATGAAGTTCTGGGCGCATATGGGTCATCCATGCGGACAGGATTTTATTGGCGCTCCATTTTATAAACTTCATCCTGAATTTGCATGGCAGGCAAAATATTTAAATAACATGATTGCTTATCCATGGACTTTATTTGAAGCTAAGAAATGAGATTGTACTACAACATGTATTAATGAGTAAACTAATTTTCGCTACGTGTTTATTTTTATTTTTTTCAAATAGAGTAATAGCGCAAATAGATACCGACCGCCCTGACCAAACAGAAAGCCCGGTAACAATAAATAAAAAATGGATACAAATTGAACATGGCTTTAATGTAAAAAGAGATAATGAAACTTCTATTTTAGGAAGCAGTACTTTATTTCGTTATGGATTGATAAAAAATCTTGAATTACGATTAGAAACAGATTTCATTTATACCCCATCAACAAATCTTTCTCCCGCAACTATTAAACTTCAGCCGATAGTATTAGGTACTAAAATTTCTTTATGGGAAGAAGAAAAATGGATTCCCAAAACATCATTATTAATTGGTGCCGGCATTCCATTTTTAGCAGCCAGGTCATTTAAAAATTTTAATGCACAGCCACGTATAAAACTTGCGTTTCAAAATACTATTTCGCAAACAATTTCATGGGGATACAATGCAGGTGTGGAATGGGACGGTCAAAATTCATCACCTTACTACATTTATACATTTTCAAACGGCATAGATTTTAGTAAAAAACTGCATGGCTTTTTAGAAGTCTTTGGTTCTGTTAATAAAAATGATTTGCCGCAACATAATTTTGATACAGGTTTTTCTTTCCTGGTAAATAATAATTGTAAGATAGATTTTTCCACAGTTGCGGGACTCACAAAATCAGCACCTGACTGGTCAATAGCTCTTGGAATATCCGTGAGATTTAATACAGTGAAAAAATAATTTTTTACAGAGAACATCTTATTCCTGGATAAAATTTAAAGATTCTCAAAGAAGAAGGAAATATTTTCGGAGTAATATTTACGTGACATATTTTTACAAAAAATATTCAGTAGATAATTATTCTGACAGTTTTGTGCTAACCGAAAAAGGCAGGAGGGTTACATAAAGAATTGTTCCGAAACAATCTTTCCATCCTTTACTTCATACACACAAAGCTCAGTCATATCCATGTGTCCACGTTCTTTCATAGTAACATCCAATCTCATAGTACAGCAAAACGAATTCCCTGCAACCAACGGATCAGAAACCGTAACGCCATGCATTTCCTGCACCATTGAATTCCATTTTTCTCCCTTTTCTTTAAGTGCTTTAAGACCTTTTGTTTCTTTTTCAAAATCAGGAGTTGCATTAGGTTCAATGCTTACAGCATCATCAGAAAATAAATCTGTAAGTGCTTTCTCAAAATCACCTTTGCGGCATAATTCAACTAAACGATTAGAAATTTCCTGTGTTGTCATAATTATTATTTTTTGCCTAAGCTAATAAATTTTTTGCGTTTAAAGAACAATAATTTAACGGTAATAGTAATTTAATATACCAATGCGGATGCAGTATTTATTTAAACAATTTTAATTATTCATGCTCCATAAATATTTGTTTAATACGCGGAAATTTTTCTGTATACTTTTAATGTCCTTTAATGGCTACAGATGTACAACTTTTTAATAATTGTTTATGAGTTGCAAGGTTTAGCGATCCGGCTGGAAGTTTAATGGAACTATATCAGCAAGTAGCTTAATAAAATTATTGATCCGTCAGCTATTTTTGTAGAACAATAATTAAAATAATTCTATATAGCAATTAAATTTATGGGGGGAAAAATCTGCTTACCATTATGAATAAAGATTCAAGAATAAAATAAAATGAAATCATCCGGTCTGTCACTTTTTTTTATCATCCTTATGTTTTTTGCTAATTCATGTGAAACACATGTAAAAGAATCATACAAAAACTGGAATGTTTATGGAGGTACTAAAGATGCTGTGCACTATTCTTCACTTACA
>JBDTYU010000084.1:0-3306 GCA_040005535.1 Ginsengibacter sp.
GCATTTGATCTATGAAAAAATTATTATTGAATTCCTTCTTTCCTTTTGAATGAATAAGAAGTGTTCAAAATATATTCGTAAAACTGTGCAAGAGTGCTGGAGATTACAAAAAGATAAGAGGGCCTGTAAAGCTTCTTGTATTGAGTAAGCGTATCACCACCAAGACCTGTAATTCTGTGTATTATTTTAGAATTAAAACGATAATCAATATATCGATCCTGTTCATCTTCAACCATCCTTTTTTGAAAAGCCAGGTTTTGCTTATTTTTTCTAAAGTGAAACATATTAATAAGCTCGTCAATATCAAGCCCGGCTGCCGCTCCCGGCTCGTATGTAGATCGTAACGTTGGATTTTGCAAGTTGAAAATCTTTGCATATTCAATTCTGTTTTCCAAAGAATCACGATGGTAAGTATTCGCGAAAACAGTAACACCTTGCAGTAATTTATATTTAGCGTTTACCCTTATCCGTAAGGAAATGTCAAAAGCGGTATAATTTCCAATAGTTTTTACAGGAAATTTTACTGTTGATTTTCCTCTGTAAAAAAAACTTAATGAATCTTTTTCCGAAACGTTGATATGATAGGCACCGAGAGAATCGGTGTTCGTGAAAAGGCCCGATGTGCTGGTAACATTAACTCCTGCTACTACATAAAGTTTTGTGGAATCATATACAGTCCCGGAAATTATAAGTTGCCCGGTAACTTTTGTAACATGCATTACCTGTAATAATAAAACACACAGAAAAAGTTTTAGCAGCTTTCTTTTCAAGATTAGATTAATGAGTAATATTACGCCATTGGGTTTATGAAAATACAGCCATTCTTTTTTTTAACGCTGATTTTAGAAATACTTACTGCTCATTATTGCTACATTAAAGACGTGCAATTTTTTAAAGCAATTAAATTTTATCAAGTAATGTTTCAATTTGCTTAGGATAATAATAATGCTCAAGCTTGTGAACCTTTTGGGCAAGACTTTCCACTGTTTCATTTTCATCAATCGTACATTCCTTTTGAAAAATTATTTCTCCATGGTCATATTTTTCATCCACATAATGAATGGTAATTCCGGTTTGTTTTTCTTTGGCATTAAGAACAGCAGCATGCACAGCATTACCATACATTCCTTTTCCACCATAGGAGGGCAATAGTGCCGGATGTATATTAATTATTTTTCCTTTGTAGGCATTAATTAATATGGAGGGAAGCTTCCATAAGAATCCTGCAAGTACAATAAAATCTATATGATGGCTTCTCAATTCTTCAAGATACCCCGAATCGTTAAACAAGGCTTTTTCAATTATCAAAACCTGGATATTTTCATTAGCTGCAATTTTTAATACTCCTGCCCCGGGTTTATTAGAGACGATCAAATCAATTTTTGCCAGCGTTGAATTTTTAAAATGTTCAATTATTTTTTGTGCATTGCTTCCGGCACCTGAAGCAAATATTGCAAGATGCTTCGTTTGTTGTTTCTTATTATAGTCTGAAGCCGTTTTTACTGACCATTGCTTATTGACCATTGACTCTTTCTTCATAATTCCAATTGTCTTAAGATTTTTTGTTCGTATTTCCAAAAAAATGAAAACATACCCAGGGCAATAGCCAACAATGAGAATGATAACCTGGTAACCAAAAATAAACTATGGTCTAAATATCCACCAGGCGATTCCATAATCTATCCAACAAAAGCCATTCAGAAACTTTTTACTAAGCCAGGCTGTTGTAATACCTGTGATTGCAAAGGTGCATAGGATTAAAACAAGCTCTTTATTTTTAACCTTCCAATTTTGTTTCAACCTGTTTAGCATGTGCCAAAGATGCATTTTTTGCCATTAAAATTCTTCACACATTTTTAAAATACAGCTTACTTTATTTTTTCAATAATAATAAACGTATCAAAAAACATGCAGCCTAAAAATACCCTGAAATGCAGGCGGGGCAACGATAAAAAAAAAATAAAAATGTTAACAGTTTGTCAACATCCTGACTTATTTTTGCCATATCAAGATATTTTTTCCATTATCAAGACACGAAGAAGTGTATGAATCAACACACCAGGTTTTTTACCGGAACAATCGCGATACTTTTTTTTCTTTCTTTAATTTCTTCTCCGGAATTTTTGTTCGCCGCCGATGGTGAAACCTTATTTAAAGCAAATTGTGCAAGTTGCCATAAACCATTGGAAAGTTACGTAGGACCTGCATTAAAAGGAGCAAGAGAAAGAGAACCGTCTAAAGATTGGGTTTATAAATGGGTGCCCAATACGACTTCTATGGTAAATACTGATCCTTACGCCATGAAGCTGAAGTCAGAATTTGCTAATGTAGTAATGACTTCATTTGATTTAAAGAAAGACGAAATTGACGCCATACTTGATTGGGCAAATAAATATGAAAAGCCCGGAGGTACCCCGGGGGGACCTGCAGTACAAGGCAGTGGTGAATCAGACAATTCAATCCTTTATGGTCTGCTTACTTTAATTTTAGCCGTTATAGGATTAACTCTTTTACAGGTAAACAGTAATCTTAAAAAACTAACTGATGAAAAAGAAGGTGTTAAGTCTCATGCACCTGTTCCTATTTATCGCAATAAAGCTTATTTATTAATTATAGTTATCGTTCTGTTTTTATTTGGAGGCTACTTTCTTGTAGAAGGAGCAATGGGTTTAGGCCGCCAGCAAGGCTATCAACCTGTGCAGCCCATTTATTATTCTCATAAAGTACATGCAGGCGATAACCAGATAAGTTGCCTCTATTGTCATGGTGGGGCTCAGGATAGTAAGCATGCAAATATTCCATCGGTGAACGTTTGTATGAACTGTCACATGGCAGTGAAAGATTACGGGGGAAAGCCTCTTACACGTGAAGACGGCACTGCTGTAAATCCAAATGCAGAAATTCAGAAACTATATCAATACGCTGGCTGGAATGTAAACAGTAAAACATATGACAAGCCCGGTAAACCTATTGAATGGGTGAGAATCCATAACCTGCCGGACCTTGTTTATTTTAATCATTCCCAGCACGTAAAAGTTGGCCGCGTTCAATGTCAAACCTGTCATGGTGAAATTCAGAAAATGGGAGAAGTAAAACAATTCGCAGACTTAAGTATGGGATGGTGCGTCAATTGCCACCGGACATCTAATGTTCAGTTTAGTGATGACAAGGGTAATGGTAACAAATTTTATAACATTTACGAAAAATTTCATGAGGATATAAAAAATCATAAATACGATAGTGTTACCGTTGAAAAAATTGGTGGAATTGAATGTCAGAAATGTCACTATTAATTAGCTAATTAGC
>JBDTYU010000085.1:0-1741 GCA_040005535.1 Ginsengibacter sp.
AATTGTTATCCGCTCAATATGCGCCAGCCCGGATCGTGTAAGCCCCTCCTCTGGAGGGGTTGGGGAGGCCTTATAACTCAATCCCAATCTTCTTCATTAAAATAGAAGCGTTCAAACTATTGCAAACACCGGGTCTTAATTGGTAATCGAAAAATAATTCATCATTGCTTACCTGCACATCAAAATGATAATTGATAATATTATCCGGGTAATCATCTTTTAATTTTGCAAGGTCGAGATCATGTGTGGCGATAATTGCTGCAGCATGATGTTTTATTAATTGCCTTATCAAAGCTACTGAACCCGTATGCCTGTCAAGTGAGTTAGTACCTCGCAGGATTTCATCTAATAAAATAAAAACTTTTTCTCCCTTATTTACTTTTTCAATAATGGTTTTTAATTTTTTTAATTCAGCATAAAAAGTAGAGGTACTTTCAGCAAGATTATCCGTGATACGCATGCTGCTTATAGTTTGTACATGCGATACTTTAAAATGCTTTGCGCATACAGGAGCGCCTGCCATAGCCAGTATAACGTTTACACCTATGCAACGCAGGTAGGTGCTTTTACCCGCCATGTTAGAACCTGTTACCAGCATAAGTTCACCATCATGTTTTATGTCAATCTCATTATTTACCCGGGTTGTTTTTGATATAAGTGGGTGGCCGATTTCTTTACCTTCAATAATAAAATAGCTAGGGATTATTTGTGGGAAAGCCCAGGCAGGTTCATTGAAATGCAGTACTCCAAAACTGTTTAATGCTTCTATATGTCCGAGGGTATCAAACCATGTATTGATATTTTTTTGTTGATTGAATTTCCATTTTTCCAAATCAAGAACCTGCTGCAGGTTCCATAGCAATAAAATATTTAATGGTGCAGAAATCACAAGGTTATATCTTAAGTCAAGCTTGTCTAACAATTTTCGAAGCAGTGTGATGTCGTGAGATACATTTTTATTTTCATGAAAAAAAACTGATTGTAATTCTTTTAATAAAGCGCTTTCAAATGTTACGCTTTCGATATGGTAAATGCTTTTGGAAAGTATGTCAAGCTCTTCTGCAATCTTTGATAATTTTTCATGAACAGGCGCAACGATCTTATTTATTTGATAAGCAATTGCAGCAAACAGAAATAAAAAAAGATAAAAAATTCCTGTGCTCACTATGTCAAAAATGTATAAAATAACAACACTGCAAATGATAAGAGGCAATACATAGCGAAGCCATTTCCAGGATTTAAATTGAGAAAAAACAGGGGGTTCATCTGCCCATTTTACCAAACGGTTTTTTGTAAAAAAAGAAATTTGTTTTTCTCTTCCTGTTGCCTGCAGATTTTGAATCCAATCAATTTTATTTGGTAATTCTTTAACTGCTATTTGCCTTTGTAAAATGAGATTAGGCTCAGCAGGAAATTGTAAATATCCAGCCAGTTGGCTGCTACCCATTTCAGAAGTAGTACGGCTGACATACTGAAATAATGAAGCCTTTCCAAAAATGTCCAGATCATTTGCATATAAGTGATCTGCAGGAGCATATTGATTTCCATTTGGAAAATCGTGATAATTTCCATCCAAAAATTTTAATTCATCCTTATTAATGTTTATTAAAAAGGTAGTACGGCTTATTGCGGCTTTATTATTAAGATCTGCATATAATAAACGTATAAAAATTACCAGCAGCAAAACGCTTGCGATTATTACGTACCATGCACCCAATGACCATAATATATAAAAAGCGAT
>JBDTYU010000086.1:0-2763 GCA_040005535.1 Ginsengibacter sp.
TAATAGAGAATAACTTCACTCATCTATTTACATTCTTCTATGCCGGTTATTACACTCAAAAGCTCAACAGGAAAATGGATCATGGCTTCCGTAATACTGGCTTCTGCAATGGCATTTATTGATGGTACTGCTTTAAATGTAGTGTTGCCTTCTTTGCAAAAAGAATTAAATGCAACGGGCACTGATTTGTTCTGGCTGCTGAATTCTTATTTGCTTATGCTGGCAGCGCTTGTATTGCCGGGAGGGTCATTGGGAGATAGACTTGGCAGAAAAAAAATATTCATGACAGGCATTGTTCTTTTTATGGTGGGATCAACTGCATGCGGTTTTGCACCCACTGTGGGATATTTAATTTTATTCAGAGCGATACAGGGAATCGGTGGAGCATTAATGATTCCCGGAAGTCTTTCTATCATCACATCTTCATTCAGTAGAAACGAAAGAGGAAAAGCTATTGGCACATGGTCAGCAATAACAACGATGGTAACTGTTGGCGGCCCTATATTGGGCGGCGCATTGGCAGATGCGGGATTATGGCGAATGATATTTTTTATAAATATTCCCATCGGCATAGCATCGCTTATAATTCTTTGGCGAAAGGTGCCCGAGAGCAGCGATGAAGAAACGAATCATTCATTGGATTATGCCGGGGCAATTGCTATCGTTGTTGGGCTTGCTTTGCTTACGTATGGTTTTTTAAAAATTCCTGAATCAGGATTTAATAGCTGGCAGGTATATGCTTCTCTTGGAACCGGGTTTATCTCACTAATCATTTTTATAATCATTGAAAACAAAAGCAAACATCCCATGATGCCTTTGCAATTGTTCAGCAATAAAACATTCACCGGGGCAAACCTCCTTACTTTTTTTTTATATGCGGCGTTGTTTTCAGGTATTTTATTTCTTACATTAAACATGGTGCAAATACAAGGATACAGCCAGTTACAGGCAGGAATGACGTTGTTACCGTTTACTGTTTTACTGATAGTAATTTCAAGATGGTCGGGCGGGTTGGTTGATAAATTTGGTCCAAGATGGTTTCTTATTTTAGGCCCTGCCACGGTAGCAGTTGGATTATTGCTATTGTCTTTTATTAGACAAACTAATGGGCCTTCTGCATATTGGACAACCTATTTCCCCGGGATACTAATTTTTGGTTTAGGCATGGCTTTTACAGTTACTCCACTTACAACAACTGTTATGGGTGCGGTGGCCAATCATTATTCAGGAACTGCATCAGGAGTTAATAATGCCATCAGCCGTATTTCAAATGTTTTTGCAAATGCTATCATTGGTGCATTTGCGATTTTATTTTTTACGGGATTTTTAAGTAACCGTGTAAAAGAAATTTCTTTAAAAGAAGAAACCAGGATACAAGTGGTAGCACAAGCGGCAAACCTTGGTGATGCTAAAGTGCCTTCAATTATTTACAATGAAAATAAAATGAAAGTGGAACAATTGTATAAAGAAGGATTTATAAACTCTTATGTAAAAGTAATGCGCATTTGCGCTATGCTTGCTGCAGTAGCTGCGTTGATGGCCTTTTTATTTATAACGAATGAAGAATTAAAAAAAGATGATAGTGATATTTAAATTTGTATGAAAATTAATTAAGGGAAAATAATCTTAATCTACTGGCGGTATAAACTTCAGAAGTTGTTGTCGGAAGTTATAAGATGATCGGCATTAATTTTATGCCGAGATCATTTTGTTGGAGGGTGCTTTCCTATAACTGTATTTTTAAACTGTGATGTTTACCAAATATAAAATAAGCCCTTGTGCAATGTGAACAACTTTACAATCTTATTTGAGATCCTATAATGCAAACCTTTTCTGATGGTAAATTAAAATACCTGGTAGCTTTCACAGAATTACGCCCCATAAAATTAAACAACGTTTCACGCAATCGGCTCATGCCGGTGTGTTTGGCAGTTACAATGGAATCTCTTCCCAGGAACCAGGTCACATCTTCCTGATTAGAAATAAGTCCTTTATCTTTTAATAGTTGCATTGCCACAGGAATATCTGTTTTATCCAAATAGCCATAATGAATAATTATTTGGGTTATATACTTATCAAGCTTATTAATTTCAACATTCTCTAAAAGTTCTACACGAGGTAAATTATCAAGTTGAACAGACAGAATAATTATCTCTTCATGTAAAACTTTATTATGCATTAAATTAAAAACCAATGCCGATGGAGTGCCGGAAGAATCTCTTGCTAAATAGATAGCAGTACCATTAACAATGTGTTGAACATTTTTTTGATAATAAGTTATAAATTTTTTTAAAGGATCTATAACTTTCTGCAGTTGAATATTCATCAACCTTTTGCCTTTATGCCAGGTGGTCATTATAAAATAAAATAGGCCTCCAATAACTAAAGGAAACCAGCCACCGTCAGGCACTTTCACAATGTTTGCTGAAAAAAAAGAAAGATCGATAATTAAAAAAAATAAGGTTAATGCTATTGCGGCAGGCAGGTTCCATTTCCACAAATTTTTCATCGCTGCAAAAGCAAGCAATGTTGTAATAACCATTGTAGTAGTAACTGCTACACCATAAGCGCCTGCAAGATTATCCGATGTTTTAAAAGAAGCAACCAGGCAGATAGTTGCAAAAAATAACATCCAGTTTAGTTGAGGTATATAAATTTGTCCTCTTTCGTCTGCTGAAGTATGCACAACTTTCAAGCGTGGCATAAACCCCAATTGAATTGCCTGGTAAGTAAGGCTGAAGGCGCCCGATAAAACTGCCTGGG
>JBDTYU010000087.1:0-20457 GCA_040005535.1 Ginsengibacter sp.
CTTCACCTGCATACGATTTTCCAGTTTGCCAGATAAGCTGCAGATTATTTTTTTTGAAAGCATCAATATTATTATCAATGGCTTCATTAATACTCCTTGCTCCAAGACTTCCTCCCATAACAAAAACTGTTTTCATTTCCTGTTTGAAGCCGAAGAAACCGAGCGCTTCCTGTTTTGAAATTCTTTGTGAAAAAATATTGCGTACAGGGTTTCCCGTTATAACAATTTTTTTTTCAGGAAAATATTTTTTCATCCCTTCAACAGCCACGAAAATTTTTGTTGCTCTTTTACCCAACATAATATTGCTTCTACCGGGTAAAGAATTGCTTTCGTGAATAAAAGTGGAGATCTTCCGGGTTTGTGCAAGCCTTAAAACAGGAAAGCTTGAATATCCTCCTACCCCAATTATTGCATCTGGCCTGAACGCTTTTAATATTGCGGTTACCTGGAAAAAACTTCGCACCAGCTTTAGTGGCAAAGTAATATTTCGTATCAAAGAACTTCTGTTATAGCCTGCTATTGTGAGACCAATAATTTTATATCCTGCTTCCGGAATTTTATCCATTTCCATTTTTCCTTTGGCTCCCACAAATAAAATTTCAATTCCCGGCATCTTTATTTTTAAAGCAGAAGCAATTGCCAATGCAGGAAAAATATGCCCCCCGGTACCACCACCCGCAATTATTATACGGGTACTTCCTTTCGCTGCAGGTACAACATCTTTCACTCTAACAATTATATTTTCATTACCATTATTAACACTCATTCAGGTTCATTTTTTGAATGATCCTCTTCTGTTTGTTCAATTACCAATGCCGCGGCATTTCCTTCCATTTGTTCAACATTACGGGCAACACTTAAAATAATGCCGATAGAAAAACAAGTGAACCAAAGACTGCTGCCGCCCATACTTACCAATGGTAATGTAACACCGGTAGTAGGAAGTAAATTGACATTCACCGCCATATTCACCATTGCCTGTATAACCAATGTGAAGCTTAATGCCACTGCGAGGAAAGCGCCAAATGCATAAGGACACCTTTGAAAAATTCTTATACTTCGAAACAAAAAAAGTACATAAATGAAAATGATAATTGCTCCACCTGCAAGGCCATATTCTTCTATAATAATTGCATAAATAAAATCGCTATAGGGATGTGGTAAAAAATTTCGCTGCTCACTTTTACCAGGACCCCTGCCGAGCCATCCGCCTTTGGCTATAGCAATTTTAGCCTGCTGTACCTGGTAGGAAACATCTTCTTTATCGGCATACATAAAATCCTGAACACGCTTTATCCATGTTGACGTTCTGCCAATGCTTAATACGGAAGGCAAATCTCTGGAAGTATGTTCTTCCTTATTATAGTAATGTGTGGCAACCAGCACAAGTATAATAAGAGGGACTAACGCAGCGCCTACAACAAGCATGATGTGTCTTAAACTTACTCTTCCTATAAACATAAGCATGAGTGCAATACCGCCTATCAATAAAGCTGTTGATAAATTAGCGGGGGCAATGAGTGCACATATAATTAAAACAGGAATTATTAGTGGCAGAAAGCCCTTTTTGAAATCTTTAATTACGTTTTGACATCGGCTCAATTGCCTGCTCATATACATAAAGAGTGCAAGCTTGGCCAGGTCAGATGTTTGAAACGTCATATTAATTACCGGCAGTTTAATCCAGCGGTTTGCTTCATTAATACTGCTTCCAAATTTTAATGTATAAAACAAGAGTGGGATGGAAATCAAAAATAAGATGGTGGCAACACGTGAGTAAATTGTATAATTCACTCTATGCGCAAAATAAATAATAAGTAACCCCAAAGCAATAAAACCAGTTTGCTTAAACAAATAACTTTCTGTGCTTTTATTCATTTTGTATGCAAGAGATCCAATGCTGCTGTACACTACAAGAATGCTCACCATAGTAAGCATAACTACGATTGCCCAAATTACCTTGTCACCTTTGGTGCGGTTAAAAAAATTACCTGTGACTTCCTGTGCAGAAGAAAATGTATTGGATAATATTTGTTTTGTATCTCTCATTGTACTCACCCCAACCCCTCTCCATCATTCGACGTGCTCAGGAGAGGGCACTAAATTCTTTAACGTAAGGGTGTCAATTTTAATTTTTAATTTTTAATTTTCATCACAGATCTTTTACAGCTTCTTTAAATTGATTCCCCCTGTCTTCATAATTTTTAAACAAATCAAAACTGGCGCATGCGGGAGATAATAACACTGCATCACCTTTGTTAGCAAAATGGAAAGCAGCCTGCACAGCATCTTTTGTATTATCAGTATTTACCATTAATTCTACTTCATTTCCAAATGCCTCATGTATCTTCCTGTTATCAATACCCATACACACAATTGCTTTTACTTTTTCTTTTACCAGGTCTTTTATGAATGAATAATCATTGCCTTTATCAACACCGCCAAGAATAAGTATCGTTGGTTTTGTCATACTCTCCAGCGCATACCATGTACTGTTAGTATTGGTTGCTTTACTGTCGTTAATAAATTCTACACCTCTTATTGTTGCTACGGTTTCCATCCGGTGTTCCAAACTTTGGAATGTTTGAACAGCATCCCTTATCTTTTCTTTTCTTATATCCATTATGACGGCGGAAAGGCCTGCTGCCATTGTGTTGTATTGATTATGTTTCCCCTTCACTGCAAAATCTTCCACGCTCATTGTCATTTCCTCATTTTGCCATTTTATGTGCATTTCTGAATTGGTGATATAAGCGCCTTCCGGTAATGATTTTCTCATGCTGATTGGTAATGGGTTAACCCTGTTTAAAAATTTGTTTAAATATTTTATCGTTATTTCATCATCTGCGTTATAAATAAATACATCATTTTCAGTTTGATTTTTTATGATATTGAATTTACTTTTTATATAATTTTCAAAATTGTATTCGTACCGGTCGAGGTGATCCTCTGTGATGTTGGTTAATATCGCAATCTCAGGCCGGAATGTTTTTATATCATCAAGCTGAAAAGAACTTATCTCTGCTACATATATTTTTTTTGGTTCCATTGCCACCTGTCTCGCAAATGAATAACCGATATTTCCAACCATTGCACAATCCAGATCTGCTTCTTTACAGATATGATAAATCATTGTTGTTGTTGTTGTTTTTCCATTGCTGCCCGTAATTGCAATAATCTTACTATCGCCTTTGTATCTGTAAGCAAATTCTATTTCACTTATCAATTCAATTTCTCTTTTCCTCAATTGTTGCACGACTTCATTTTGCTCAGATATTCCGGGACTTTTCATTATAAGGGCAGCGGTAAAAATTTTTTCTTCTGTATGAATTCCTTCTTCAAAATCGATCCCGTTTGATATAAGCTCATTTTTTAATACAGGATTAAGTAAAGAAGCGTCACTCACAAAAACCTCATACCCTTGTTGCCGGGCGAGCAATGCTGCTCCCACACCACTTTCGCCTGCGCCAAGTATTACTATTCTTTTTTTCATTCAATTTTTAACCGGATATTGTCAGTTAAAAAATTTGGTTTTTCAAAAGCATGAATTTAACAGGCCAGAAAACTGATTTCAAAGGATTGGCAAGGCTTAAACCTTTCTATTAAGATTCTCACAGGAATAAATTCTTAAACTACAATACTTTAATTCTTATCGTAATTTTAATGTTACCACAGCAAATACTACCGACAAAATAGTGACTACCCAAAAGCGCACAGCTATTTTACTTTCATGGTACCCCAGCTTTTGATAATGATGATGCAATGGACTCATTAAAAAAATTCTTTTACCTTCTCCATATTTTCTTTTTGTGTATTTGAAATAAGCTACCTGTATCATTACGCTTAAATTCTCCACTAAGAACACAAAACAAAAAATAGGAATTAATAACTCTTTACGAACGATTATCGCTAAAGATGCAATGATTCCTCCCAAAGCCAGGCTGCCGGTATCGCCCATGAAAACCTGCGCCGGGTAGGCATTATACCATAAAAATCCTACGCACGCACCCACAAAAGCTGCGATAAAAATTGACAGTTCGCTCAAGTTGGGTATATACATTATGTTGAGATATTCTGCAATGCGTACATCGCCGCTTACAAAAACAAATACTCCCAAACACAAACCGATTATTGCACTTACACCGGTTGCCAACCCGTCGAGTCCATCTGTAATATTAGCGCCATTAGATACTGCGGTTACAATAAATATTACCACCAGAATGTATAATATATATGTATAATTTTCCAGGCTTTCAGGTAACAATTTTGCATAGTTAAACTCATGTGTTTTTACAAATGGGATGGTTGTTATGGGAGTTTTCACTGAAACAAACCTGTGAATTTTTCCATCTGTAATAATCGTGTCTTCACTTAATTTATGCTCCCCACGTTGCGGCGTCCATTGTGCTCCGTTAGTACCCGTTATAATTTCTCTTTTTACCACAACACTTTGATTAAAATATAATGTAGAGCCAATAATAATTCCAAGCATTATTTGTCCGAATATTTTAAACTTTCCGGCAAGACCATCTGCATCATTTTTTTTATAATTCTCTCCTTTCGCTTTTGCAATACGTTTTGCTTTTATTTTTAAATAGTCGTCCACAAAGCCTATGATGCCTAACCAAACAGTACATAATAACATGAGCCTTACATACACTTTATCAAGATTGGCGAGTAATAATGTAGGAATTAATATTGCCAATAAAATGATAATGCCTCCCATTGTAGGTGTGCCCGATTTCATTTTTTCACCAGCTAAACCCAACTCCCGGACAGACTCTCCAATCTGTTTTCTTTTTAAAAAATTAATAAGACTCTTTCCATAAACGGTTGTTATTAAAAGCGATAAAAGCACTGCCACCAATACCCTGAAAGTGATAAAGTGAAAAAGCCCGCTGCCCGGAAACTTTATTCCGTTTTTAGTGAACCATTCAAAAAGCTGATAAAGCATTTATTCTTTTTATTCTTGTTCTATTTTCCCATTAATTCAAACATTTCTCCTAAAATTTTTTTATCATCAAACTCATACTTCAGTCCGTCTATTTCCTGATATTTTTCATGACCTTTCCCTGCTACTAAAACAATATCCTGTTGTTGTGCAAGGTTCACGGCAGTTTTAATCGCTTCCTTTCTATCAGCAATAGAAATGTATTTTTTACGGGCAATAACAGGCACACCCTCTTCCATATCTTTTATTATTTGAGCAGGATTTTCATTTCTTGGATTGTCTGATGTAAAAATTATTTTATCACTGTACTCACAGGCCACTTCGGCCATTACCGGCCGTTTTGTTTTATCGCGGTTACCACCACAACCTACTACTGTAATAATTTTCTCTTCCCTTTGCCTCAAATTTTTTATAGTTGCCAATACATTTAGCAATGCATCCGGTGTATGAGCATAATCGATTATTCCGATTATTTTTTCATTAGGGGAAATCATGTAATCAAATCTTCCTTCTGCACCTGTGAGGCTGCTAAGTATTTGCAAAGTGATTTCCTTATTTTCTCCCATGCAAACGGCCGCTCCATAAACAGCCAAAAGATTATATGCATTAAAAGCGCCTATCAGCCTGCAATGCACTTCTATGTCATTAATCATTAATACAAGACCGGATAAAGTATTCTCAATAATTTTTCCTTTAAAATCCGCCATGGTTTTCAGGCTGTATAAATATTTTTTTGCTTTTGTATTCTGGAGCATTATTGCACCCCGTTTGTCATCTGCATTACTAAGTGCAAATGATAATGAAGGCAATGAATCAAAAAATTGTTTCTTCACTCTTATATATTCATCAAATGTTTTATGATAATCCAAATGATCGTGAGTAATGTTGCTGAAAATTCCACCTGCAAACTGCAAGCCTGCAACACGATGCTGATGTAAAGCATGTGAACTTACCTCCATAAAAATGTGGGAGCAGCCATCACCAACCATTTCTGCAATTAGCTTGTTGAGAGTAATTGCATCGGGAGTGGTATGTGTTGACGGTAATATTTTATCACCGACCTGGTTTTGCACTGTGCTTATGAGTCCACATTTGTATTCTAACGAAGAGAATAATTTAAACAACAATGTGGCTATAGTGGTTTTTCCGTTGGTGCCTGTTACCCCGATAAGCTTAATTTTTTGGGTAAGTTGTCCATAAAAATTATGTGCCATTACACCTGCAGCAACTGCGCTGTTTTCAACAACGATATATTGTATTTTATCATTCGGTTTATCAGGCAAGACTTCACAAATTATAGCAGAAGCTCCGTTTGCAATCGCTGTATCAATAAAAGAATGGCCATCAGTAAGTAGTCCTTTTACAGCAATAAAACACCCGCCTGGCTTAACTTCCCGTGAGTTGGTGTGTACATCATTTATTTCAGTTACCTGTGGTCCAACCAAGGAGAGTATGTTTACTTTATACAATATTTGCTGCAACAATGCCATTAATTCAATTGAAGGTTTATTGACTGACCTTTATGAAAATCTGTGTTTTGCGCAAGCGACTGATAAATAACTTTGCCTCTTCCTTTCGCTTCTACTTTTAATCCTAAATTTTCCAACAAATACACTGCATCTTTTAAACCAAGCCCGGTAACATCTGGTACTTTATTTTCAGGAACCGCTGTATTATTAGCTGAATTCGATTGCGCATGACCGTTATAAAGAATAGCTGATCTCCACAAACCAACTATTGCAGAATCTATTAAAGGATAACTAAACGTGTTTAGAATTTTATCAAGATCAGTTTTTAAACCAGAAAATCTATAGCTGCTGCTATCAATTCCATCTTTCAAAACGTTTAAAGATTCATTGCCAATTTTTTGAGCATATATTTTATCAGCAACTTCTTTAAATACTGGTCCGGAAACAACCCCGCCATAGGCTAGTTTTGATGCATTACTATTCTGAATCACTACGGCAATACTGTACTTAGGATTCTCTGCAGGAAAATATCCAATGAATGCAGATTGATAAATTTTAGAACCTTTGTTATAACCGCGATTATCCATTGCCGTTACGGCCGTACCTGTTTTACCTGCAAAATTGTACAGCTTATTTTTAAGAAGATGCCCAGTACCGTGCTCGCTTTCAATAACTGCCAGCAGACAGCTTTTTAGCTTACCAAGCGTTTCATCGCTGCATATTTTTTCAACAACTACCTGCGGCCTGAATGATTTAATTTCAATTCCCATTTCTTTAATAGAATTAACCAAATAAGGCTTCATCATTTTTCCATTATTGCCAACGGCATTATAAAGCATAAGCAAGTGAAGTGGCGTTACCAGTTCTTCATATCCATGCGCCATAAAAGGCAATGTGGTTTTCGTCCAATATTTGCTACCAGGTTTTTTTATTAAAGGAACAGCGGCGCCCACAATATCAATTCCTGTAATAGTATCCAGCCGCAGATGATGCAGGTGATCATAAAATTGTTTAGCTTGGTTGTGGTAATATTCTTCGGCGAGCTTTGCAAAAGCAACATTTGATGAGCGGGCAAAAGCTTCTTTCACAGTTATCTCTCCCGTTCCTAAATGAGAATCCCTGATTCTAAGACCATAAAAAGATTTTTGTCCTCCTTCGCAATCAACGATGCTGCCAGTGTCAACATATTTATCTTCGAGAAGTGATAATAAAGTAGCTAATTTAAAAACTGAACCGGGTTCAGTTTTTTTACCAAGGCCATAATTGTAGTCTTCTATATATTCTTTATCCGGTCTTTGCCCCAGGTTAGCAATGGCTTTAATTTTTCCAGTTTGTGTTTCCATTACAATGCAGGTTCCATGCAATGAACTGTTTTCAACCATCATTTTCATGAGTGCATTTTCTGCTACATCCTGCATGTATGTATCAATAGTAGTGATGATATCTTTTCCGTTTTCAGGTTCAATTTCAGCGCCATCAACCGGCACATAAGCGCCTGCCATGTAACGCATGAGCCTGCTGCCCGTTTGTCCCTTCAACAAACTATCATAGGATCTTTCAAGTCCAACATTTTTGCTGGTATCTCCGCGGGAAAGCCCGATCGTTCTATTGGCAAGAAGCACATAAGGATTTACACGGTTGTCTCTTACGTCTATTATAAATCCACTTTTATTACGGCCTTGTTTAACTAATGGGAAATTTCTAAGAGATTTATATTCCTCAAATGAAATTTTCTTTTTTAGTGCGTAATATCTTTCGTGGTTTTTATAAGCAGTCACTAAAAGTTTTCTATAAGATGCTATCGATGCATCTTTAAACAAAGCGGATAGTGAGATACTGAGGGAGTCGAGGTTATCATAAAATCTTTTGCCGTCTTTTTCACGAAGTCCATCTGCATTAAAATCAACATAAACATCAAAAACAGGAATTGATGTACTAAGCATATTACCGTCTTCACTGTAAATACTTCCGCGTTCTGCATTTACATCAATATATTTTAACTGCTGGGTATTGCTTATACTTTTCCAGTAAGTTCCCTGTACCCGCTGAATGTAAATCGCTCTTCCCAATACAATTATACCCAGCACAATAATGCCGAGAAAGCAGAGATACACCCGCCACAATATGTCTTTTTTTACATCCAATATTTTGCTTTTATAGCCAGATTATTTAATTAATTTTTACTGCTGTCTATAAGTTTTACCGGTGGTGCAATTAATTCTTTTAATCCCAATGGTTCTACTGCTTTTGCAAGCTCACTTTCCTTGCTTCTGAATATCACGTCACGTTTTACCGTTTTAAATTCATATTCCATCTCTTTCAAATGTTTTGCTGTTGAATTTATTTTTCTAATTGTTTTATCCGCATAATGACCATTGGCTATGTAGATTATTGTAAGCGCTGATGCAAAAAGATAAAACGGGATGTTCTTTACGATCCATCTGTTATATAATAAGCTTCTTCTTTTGCGCAAGTCTTTCAACTTACTTTGTTTCTTTATACGTTGTGCTTCTGTCATTATTTATAATGATCTATTATTATTTTATTCAAAATAATTTTCTTAAGCTTTTATTTTTTCAGCAATTCGCAATTTTGCACTTCGGGATCTGGGATTGTTTTTTATCTCCTCCTGTGACGGCACTATTGGTTTTTTTGTTATCACTTTTAAATCATTCGTACGTGGCGTGCCATATAAATCATTTTCCTGCTCCTCATTAAAATTTCCATTCTTAAAAAAATTTTTCACTATCCTGTCTTCAAGTGAATGGAAAGTAATAACTGTTACACGCCCTCCTTCTTTCAGAACATCCGGCACCTGCTGTAACATCTCTTTCAAAGCGCCTAACTCATCATTCACTTCTATCCTTAATGCCTGGAACACCCTGGCAAAATATTTTTCCGGATGGCCCTTCACAACAGGATATAATGCGTTTTTAAATTCGTTTGTAGTATTCAGCGATTGTGATTTTCTCAATCCGGTTATTAATTTTGCCAATGTTCTTGCATTCGTTACTTCTCCGTATTTTTCAAAGATTGTGTGCAATTTTTCCTCTGAGTAGTTATTGATTACACTTGCAGCATTCCTTTCTTCGACCTGGTTCATCCGCATATCCAAGGGGGCATTGAAGCGTGTGGAAAATCCCCGTTCTGCTGCATTAAACTGGTGACTTGAAACACCAAGATCGGCCAGGATACCATTTACTTTAGAAATTTTATTGAAGCGAAGAAAACGTTGAAGGTGGCGAAAATTGTGTGGAACAAAAATCAACCTGTCATCAGCCGGCAAATTTCTAATTGCATCTTTATCATTATCAAAGGCAATTAATTTTCCATGATGGTTTAATCTATCAAGAATTGCAGCGCTATGACCTCCTCCGCCAAAAGTACAATCAACATAAATTCCTGAAGAATCAATTCGTAATCCGCTTATCACATCCTGTAGCAAAACCGGCACATGGTATATGCCATCTTGCATAGTTATGATTTTGCAATTTTATCGCCGGTCATTACTTCTTTTGCCAACTCGCTAAATGCCTCCGGAGAAAATGTTTCAAAGAACTGTTGATATTTTATTTTATCCCAAATCTCAATTTTATCAATCGCTGAAACCAGAACTATATCTCTTTCAAGACCGGCATAGTCCATGAGGTTTTTTGGCAACAAAAGGCGGCCTGCGCCATCCAACTCAACCTGGGTTGCTCCATTTAAAAAGTATCTTTTGAATTGCCTTACCTTAGGATCAAAATCATTGAGATTGCTTAGATCAGAAAATAATGGTTTCCAACTTTTGGATGTGTATAAGCTAAGGCACTTTTCAAATCCCCGGTTTAATACAAATGGTTCAGCTCCACTTTCAGGCAATTGTTTCTTAAAGCCAACCGGTAGCAAAAAGCGACCTTTCGCATCTATTGTAGCTTCGTACTCACCTATAAAGCCTATCATTATGAACGAATTATATTTTACTAAAAAATAATTTACACAAAATAACACTTTTTCCCACTACATAACATTTTAAATAAAATCTTTTTTATCCACGTTCTTAAAGTGAGACTGGAGGTATGTCAAATGGAGATTCAAGATATTATAGTGTGGATAGGAAGTGAATTATAGTTAATAACTTGTGGGTTATTGAAAATTAAATGGGAACAACCGGATATTCAGGAACACCTTTATTAAAAAAACTTGGGATAAAAGAGAATATGAGAGTATTGCTTATTAATGAACCTGAAAATTATTTCGAGTTACTTGAAAAAAATTTAGCTGGACAATTCTGTAAAAAAAATGAGAAGCCAGACTTCATTCATTTGTTTGTGAAAACAAAAAAAGATTTTGAAAGTATAATGAGGAAATTAAAATCTCTAATAAAGCCAACAACTTCAATTTGGATTTCATGGTATAAAAAAAGTGCATTAATAACAACTGATATTACAGAAGATATTATAAGAAATTACGCTTTAAAAAATGACATGGTAGATATAAAAGTGTGTGCGGTAAGTGAACTGTGGAGTGGGTTGAAATTAGTAGTGCCGGTTGCTAAGAGATCAAAAAATAATTAACTGTTTTTATTTTCTCTTTTTGCCAGTGTCAAATCTATAATAAAGCAACTTCCTTTTCCTAAAGTACTTTCAGCTTTTATTTTTCCTTTGTGTGCATCCACAATTGTTTTTACATAACTAAGACCCAAACCAAAGCCTTTTACATTGTGAATATTGCCTGTATGCGCTCTGTAAAATTTTTCGAAAATCCGGTGAAGCGTTTCTTTATTCATCCCTATTCCATTATCTTCTATTTTAATGCGGAGGTGGTTATTAAAATTTTGAGTCGATAGTTTAATACAAAGATTCTCTTTAGAATATTTTACTGCATTGTCGAGAAGGTTGTTGATGATATTAGTGAAATGAACTTCATCTCCCATAATTAAATCATTCGTTGCATCGGGGTGAACTTCTATTTTACCATTCTTCTCTGCAAGTGGGAGATTTATGTTATTTACTGCAGCTTTAATAAGTTCATGAGCATGTACCGGACGTTCATCAAGTTGAATTTCCTGCTTGTCAAGTAAAGCAGCCTGCAATATAGTTTCCACCTGCTTATTCATTCTTTTGTTTTCATCTTTAATGATACCTGAAAAATAATTCATTTTTGTTCTGTCATTAATTACTTTTTCATTTTTTAGAGCATCTACAGCAAGTGAAATAGTAGCAAGCGGCGTTTTAAATTCATGAGTCATATTATTAATAAAATCAGATTTTATTTCGCTTAATTTTTTTTGATTTAGTAAAGCTCTTATCGTAATAAAAAAAGCGGTAAAAATAATAAAAGTGAAAGCAACTGCACCCGCTATCATCCAGTACATTTGTTTCCAGATAATATTATTAACATGCGGAACAACAATTATTAATAGCTCCTGTGGTGACAGCCCCTCAGCTATACTTCCACTTGGAGATTCAAGAGGGTAAACAAAAGCCCTGTTGTGCAGGCTATCCTGGTATGCTTCGTAAAAATTTTTAGACTGCAGTTCATCACCGATCATTGAAGTAGTAGTAACAGCAAATTCAAAATCAACATCTTTAATATTATTTTTTTCAAATGCCTTTTTAATCCGTGATCTTATTTCTTCCCTTGTAAATTTGTGTGTAATTGAAGATGAAAATACATTCAATGGAAAAAACAAATCTGTATTTTTTCTTTTTCCAAAAGGAGAGAGATTTCCTTTCTCTTCTACAAGATCGTTGCCCGCAGTAACGGTTACCATTTTAATACTTTCCTCAAATTGTTGTTCTTTATCTTGTACCGATTGTTTTATCCATAAAATTTGGGAAAAAATTACACCTAGTAAAGAAATAAAAACCAGCACAGTAATAATGGGGAAAATTTTTTTCATGCATGGCAAATTTAAACTTCGCATTTCCTAAAACACAGTAGAAAAGGTTTACATAGAAACTTTAACTAACTCTTATCGTTTATTTCCGCGAAAAAAAACGAAATATTTTATCAACAAATAAATATAATTTAGAATTATGATTTCACCCACAAGAGGTACTTTATTAATTGCAAATCCCTTTTTAAAAGATCCGAATTTTAGCAGGTCTGTTATTTTCCTTTGCGAACATACTGAAGAAGGCAGTTTTGGCTTTGTATTAAATAAGAAATTTCCAAAAAATCTTAAAGAACTTATCCCGGAATTAGAAGGAGATGCCTTTCCGGTTTATGATGGTGGGCCGGTGCAAAGGGATGCCTTACATTTTTTACATCAATTTCCTCAATTGATAACCGGAGGTGAGGAGGTGTTAGAAGATGTTTATTGGGGAGGTAATTTTGAAAGTCTTTTCATCAATCTTAAAAATAATGATATTAATAGTGACCGCATACGTTTTTTTATTGGATATAGTGGCTGGAGCGAAGGGCAGCTTGATAATGAACTGAGAGAACAAAGCTGGCTAACGGTTAAGGCTACACGAGAATTAATTTTTGATACCAGCCCTGAGGATATCTGGAAAAATTCTTTAAAGCATCTTGGAGGTAATTTCGAAATGATGATTAATTTTCCTATTGATCCACAACTGAATTAATACCTTTTAAGTTATGGTTAAAGTTGAAGTTTGAATGTTCCAGACCATCAACCTTTAACCATCAACCTTCGACCCTTTATGCTCTATAACATTCTATTACTTCCTGCAAGATTGGCGATTCATTTTTATTGCCGTAAGATAATTATCAATAATAAAAAAATGCTTCATGTGCAGGGCCCCTGGCTTATAGCATCCAATCATCCCAATTCTTTTTTAGATGCAATTATCCTGGCAACTTTATTTAAACTTCCTGTGCATGCTTTAGCCCGCGGAGATGCTTTTAAGGGAAAATTAATTACAAAGATTCTTGTTTCTTTTAACATGCTTCCGGTGTACCGTATAAGTGAAGGAGTTGAAAATCTTGATAATAATTATTCCACTTTTGATGAATGTCGAAAGATTTTTGAAAAAGGTGGAATAGTCCTGATATTTAGTGAAGGAAGATGTATAAATGAATGGCACCTTCGTCCGCTCAAAAAAGGGACTGCAAGGCTTGCACTTTCTGCATGGCAACGAGATATCCCTTTAAAAATTTTGCCTCTGGGAATTAACTATAGCAGTTTCAGAACGTTTGGGAAAAATGTGTTTTTAAATTTCGGCAACATAATTATCAAAGAAGATATAAATGCTGATCTTTTCACCGGAAAAGCCATAAATGTATTCAATGAAAAACTACAGCAACATTTACAAAACCTTGTATTTGAAATTGAAAAAAACGATAATAAAAAGCTGAAAAAATATTTTTATATCAGGCAGCCCTTTTTAAAAAAAACAGTGTTACTTATTCCTGCTGTTGCTGGATACGTTTTACATTTCCCTTTGTATTATGCTATTCACCTGGCAATAAAAAATAAAGCGCAGGATCATTATGATTCTATAATGGTCGGACTACTTTTTTTTCTTTATCCTTTGTATCTATTAATTTTTACACTCATTGTATTTTTAATAACGCAAAGTACAATTTCGTTTTTTTTATTATTATTTATTCCTCTTAGTGCCATATCTCTGTTACACTTCAAAAGACAAATAAAATAAAATGCGGGCACTCAATAATATTTTTAAGACAGATCAGCTTTAAAAATTAAAAACCCCACAATATTATGCAGGGTTCGAAATTATTATTGCTTAATAATTTATCAGCCTTCTCTTGCATCCTCAACCAGGACAGTAGCTTTATTATTTAGCACTTCAACAAAGCCCCCTTGAATTGTATATAAGGAAGTAGAGCTTTTATCTTTTAAAATTTTAAGTCTGCCTGCCTTCAATGCACTTACAAGCGGGGCATGCTTTTCAAGCACTTCAAAACTACCGTCAATACCCGGAAGCTGTACTCCATATACATCGCCACTAAAAACTTTTTTGTCGGGGGTAAGTATTTCAAGAATCATAGTTAATGTGATAATTCGATAGTTAGCTAATCAGCTAATTACGCCTGCGCTGCCTCAATCATTTTTTTACCTTTTTCAATAGCATCTTCAAGATTACCCACCAGGTTAAATGCGGCTTCAGGATATTCATCCACTTCTCCATCCATAATTGCATTAAAACCGCGGATAGTATCTTCAATGGAAACCAAAACTCCTTTTAAACCGGTAAATTGTTCAGCCACAAAAAATGGCTGGGAAAGAAAACGCTGTACTCTGCGTGCACGCTTCACCGTTAGCTGGTCTTCGTCACTCAATTCTTCAAGGCCAAGAATGGCGATAATATCCTGTAATTCTTTATAGCGCTGTAAAGTTAGCTTTACCCTGTTGGCACAATCATAATGTTCATCACCAACAATTGCAGGAGAAAGAATTCTTGAAGTAGAATCCAAAGGATCCACCGCAGGATAAATTCCAATATCGGCAATCTTCCGGCTCAATACTGTTGTTGCATCTAAGTGAGCAAAAGTTGTAGCAGGAGCAGGATCGGTTAAATCATCTGCAGGTACATACACTGCCTGAACGGAAGTGATAGAACCATTACGGGTAGATGTAATTCTTTCCTGCATTAATCCCATTTCGGTAGCAAGCGTAGGCTGGTAACCCACTGCGGATGGCATCCTTCCAAGCAATGCCGAAACCTCCGAACCCGCTTGTGTAAAGCGAAATATATTATCAACAAAAAATAAAATGTCTTTCCCTTTTCCGGTACCATCTCCATCGCGGAAATATTCAGCAACAGTTAACCCGCTCAATGCAACTCTTGCTCTTGCTCCCGGCGGTTCATTCATTTGTCCAAATACAAAAGTGGCTTTTGATTCTTTCAATTCTTCCAGGTTTACGGCATCCAAATCCCATCCACCTTCTTCCATGCTGTGAATAAATTTATCGCCATAATTCATAATACCTGCTTCAATCATCTCACGCATAAGATCATTCCCTTCACGTGTTCTTTCGCCCACTCCGGCAAATACACTCAAACCGCTATAGGCCTTTGCAATATTATTAATAAGCTCTTGTATCAAAACTGTTTTGCCTACACCTGCTCCTCCGAACAAACCAATTTTACCACCTTTTGCATAAGGTTCAATGAGGTCAATTACTTTTATACCGGTAAATAAAATTTCAGAAGTGGTACTTAAATTTTCAAATAATGGCGGCTTGTTATGAATGGGCCGGCCATTTACTTTACTTACCTGAGGCAAACCATCAATTGCATCGCCGGTCACATTAAAAAGACGGCCGTTAATTTCTTCTCCTATAGGCATCAATATGGGCGACCCTAAGTCAATAACTTCAATTCCCCTTTTCAATCCTTCGGTACCGTCCATCGCAATGCAACGAACGCTGTCTTCACCCAGGTGCTGCTGAACTTCCAGTATAAGTTTATCTCCATTGGGCCTGGTTATTTCCAAAGCGTGAAAAATTTCCGGAAGCTTATTATCATCTCCCCCGAAATGCACGTCCACAACGGCTCCTATTATCTGTTTTATCTTTCCAATATTTGGCATAAATGATGATTAATTAAATCCGGGTTTTAAATTGGCGGCAAAGGTAAGGAGATACCTTCAAAAAGCAAACTACGAGGTAACAGTATTTGAAACTATATTTTGAATATCTCGATTTCATTCCTGGCTGGACTGATTTTTCTACCGCGGGTGGAAGATTAGATATAATTACTATAATGCCTGGCCTTGAAAATATTTCTTTTGATGAGGCATTTGCGCACGCAATATTGCGCAGATTAAATTTTCTTATTATTCTGCAATCAATTTATTCACTTCTATTTTAGTAATCTCCCTTATGGCTTCGGCAATATGATTTGCGTCTATGCCTATCTCGTTATATAATTCTTTTGGTGTGCCGTGCTCGATAATTTTATCAGGTATTCCTAAAATTTTTACATTTGCATTGTAATTGTGTTCAGCCATAAATTCAAGAATAGCAGTTCCAAAACCACCCACTACAGTTCCATCTTCAACAGTAATTATTTTTGAATAATTTTTGAAAACTTCATGTAACATTTTTTCGTCGAGAGGTTTCGCAAAGCGCATATCATAATGTGCAGGATTTATCCCTTCTGATTTTACATCTCTTATAGCCGCTGCCGCAAAATTTCCCGGGTGCCCGAAAGTAAGAATTGCAATCTCTTCACCATCTTTTAATTTTCTGCCTGTACCAATTTTAATTTCTTTCATCTCCGTCTTCCATTCAGCTTTTACAGCTTCCCCACGTGGATATCGAATCACAAAAGGATTTTTTATTTTTTCTAGTTGTGATGTATACATAAGATCACGCAACTCGCTTTCATTCATTGGCGCACTCACAATCATATTGGGTATGCAACGCATATATGCAATATCATAAGCACCATGATGAGTAGGCCCATCCTCACCTACAAGCCCTGCCCTGTCCAAACAAAATACTACTGGCAAACTTTGAATAGCAACATCATGCACAACCTGGTCATAAGCCCGTTGCATAAACGAAGAATAAATATTGCAAAAAACTTTCATTCCCTGTGTGGCCAACCCGGCACTAAGGGTAACTGCATGCTGCTCGCAAATACCCACGTCAAATGCACGTTCTGGCATTTTTTCCATCATATATTTTAATGAACATCCGCTGGGCATCGCCGGCGTAACACCCATAATTTTATCATTCTTTTCTGCGAGCTCAACTATCGTATAGCCAAAAACATCCTGGTATTTTGGTGCCTGAGGCAAATCAAATTTCTTTTTATAAATCTCACCGGTTATTTTATCGAAGAGTCCGGGAGCATGCCATTTAGTTTGATCTTGTTCTGCCAGTTCATACCCTTTTCCTTTTACAGTTTTGATATGCAAAAGTTTTGGCCCGGGGATATCTTTAAGATCTTTTAAAGTATCTACCAATTTGGTGATATTATGTCCGTCAATTGGCCCAAAATAACGCAGATTGAGTGCTTCAAACAGGTTACTGCTTTTGCTCAATATACCCTTCATACCCGCTTCAATTTTGGAAACCATGCTGCGTGAAAACTTTTTGCCTGGCAGTTTGCCCAAGGCTTTCCAGAAATCATCACGAATTTTATTATACGTTTGAGAAGTAGTAATGTCTGTAAGATATTCTTTCAATGCTCCTACATTAGGATCAATGCTCATGCAGTTGTCATTCAAAATAATAAGGATATTACTTTTTTCAATACCTGCATGGTTCAATGCCTCAAAAGCCATTCCCGCTGTCATTGCGCCGTCACCTATTATTGCAACATGCTGCCTGTCTTTTTCACCTTTGTAATGTGAAGCCATAGCCATACCAAGCGCCGCAGAAATGGAAGTAGAAGAATGACCGACACCAAAAGTATCATATTCACTTTCAGTACGCTTAGGGAAACCACTAAGGCCATTATATTTTCTGTTTGTTATAAAATTATCCCTGCGGCCTGTAAGTATTTTATGACCATAGGCCTGGTGACCTACATCCCACACGAGCTGATCGTAAGGCGTATTAAATACATAATGAAGAGCAACTGTAAGTTCAACAACACCGAGACTTGCTCCAAAATGGCCGCCATAAACACTTACAACATCTACAATATATTGGCGCAACTCATCGCATACTTCATGTAATTGAATGCGGTCAAGTTTTTTTAGATCAAATGGAGCATTGATGGCTTTAAGTAACGGTCCCGGGCTAATATTCATACTTCAAAATTAATGTGCAAAAATACATTTTTTATCAGGCGATTGATGTAGCATATACGAATCAATAAGAAAAAGGTTCAATACGCTTTTTTTAAAATATAAGCTATAACGGATATTTCTGCAGTTTCATATATTATTAACTAATAAATTTCCGCATATTCAATATAACATCAGGATCGGGGCAATTCAATAAATATTTTTTTCTTTGACTGAATTTGCACACTCCGGGATAGTCCCCTTTATAAGGTGTAATGTCCTGTATAACCTGGAAATGAAGGTGTGGCGGCCAATGGCCATTCTCTTCAGGCTTTCCAAAATGAGCAAATTTTTGACCACGGCTTATATAACTTCCTTCTCTTATGTTTTGTAAATCTTCAAGACTTAAATGGCCGTATAAAGTAAAAAAAGGTAAACCTTCTAATTGGTGTAATAAAATAATGGTAGCGCCATAATCACCAAAATTATTATTGAATGCAAAACTGTGAACCATACCTCCCCACGGTGCAAAAACTTCAGTTTCTTCCTTGCCCCAAATGTCAATGCCGAGGTGCAGTCTGCGTGGTTCTTCTACAGATTGTGCGTTTATATTTTCTGAAAGGTTGCTATTAAAAATATTGCTTCGTTTATACAAAGTTCTCAATTCATTGTACCCCCCGAATCCAAATTTTGCATTTGACTTTTGTAACAGATCGTTTATGTATTTGCAAAATATTTCGGTATCATCAAAATCTATTTCCTGCAGCTCATTATTATTTTCTGTAAAATCAAATTGAATTAGTTTTTCTTTTGCAGGATTGAATTGTACAACCGGGTGAAAACGATGCGTGGTTATTTTTAATCTTTCATATAAAGTAGTTTGTGTAGAATACATAATTTTATATAATTGAACTCTGTTGATTTACACAACTACATTCACCATTTTATTTTTTACAAAAATTATTTTTTTTGGTGATTTACCTTCCATCCACTTTTGAATTACTTCATTACCTAACGCAATTTTTTCAACATCATCCTGCGAAGCATCTAATGAAATAGTAATTGTCGTACGCATTTTACCATTAACAGAAACAGGATATTCTTTTTGGGTTTCAATTAAATATTTTGTTTCAAGCTTTGGATAAGCAGCATCTATGATTGTTGTGTTGTTGCCTAATGCATGATATAGCTCTTCAGTAATATGCGGGGCATACGGACTTAATAAAATAAGTAATGGCTCAAGTATTTCTTTCTTGTGACATTTCAAATCGGTAAGTTCATTCACACAAACCATAAAAGCGCTTACTGCTGTATTGTAAGAGAAACGTTCAGTATCTTCTTCAATCTTTTTTATTGTTTTATGTAACACTTTTAATTCTGTAGCCTCACCCCCCGCCCTCTCCAGAGGAGAGGGAGCCGAAGCAGTCCAAATCGGTCCTTCCACTTCATTATAAAATAAGCGCCATAATTTTTTTAAGAAGCGATGAACACCTTCAATGCCTTTGGTATCCCATGGTTTGCTTTGCTCAACGGGGCCAAGAAACATTTCATACATACGGAAAGTATCAGCGCCGTATTTGTTTATTAAATCATTTGGGTTAATGGTATTGTATTTTGATTTGGACATTTTTTCAACTTCTGTGCCGCAGATGTATTTGGAAGAGGCCTCACCTAAATCCTCTCCAAAGGAGAGGACTTTGCCGTCTTCAAGAATGAAAATTGCACTGGCATATTCAGGCTTGGATTTTCTGAATGCGTTAATATCTAATTCAACTCCGTCAACAAGATTTACATCAACATGAAGTTCTTGAAGTGAATCGAAATCGAAATAAATTTTGCCTAAGAATTGATTTGCTTTTAAGAATTGATTTACTATATATGTTACTTGCTCAATAGTTGATTTTAATTCTGCATCTTTAATTCTATGGATAAATTTATCTCGGATACTTTTGGTAACATATATTTTAGGAATGTTTTTATCTCCAGGTTCTATTTCATTTTTTAAATCTTCTACATTTGACACATTTTCTAATCGAATTTCATATTTATAAGCGACTCTATAAACAAACCTACTACTCCCTTGTATCATCCCCTGATTCACCAGCTTCCTAAACGGTTCTTCAAAACTTATCAATCCTAAATCGTACAAAACTTTTGTCCACATGCGGCTATACAATAAATGACCAACCGCATGTTCTGTCCCGCCAACATATACATCTACCTGGTTCCAGTAATCAATTGCTTTTTTATCGGCAAATGTCTCATCATTATGAGGATCCATGTAACGAAGAAAATACCAGGAAGAACCTGCATAGCCGGGCATGGTAGAAGTTTCGTAATGTTTATTTTTCCAGTCTACAATATTAGCAAGCGGTCCCT
>JBDTYU010000088.1:0-7662 GCA_040005535.1 Ginsengibacter sp.
AATACATAGATCATACAATATTAAAACCTACCACAACCTTAATTGAGGTTAAAAAGATTTGTGCAGAAGCTCTGCAATATCAATTTGCTGCAGTATGTATTCCACCTTTGTATGTAAAAAAAGTAAAAGAAATTTTAAATGGCTCAAAGGTAAAAGTGGCAACTGTTATGGGTTTTCCTTTTGGCTACAATTCTATTGAATCGAAAGTAGCTGAAGTAGTTTTGGCGATAGTTGATGGAGCAGATGAATTGGATATGGTGATTAATATTTCAGCAATAAAAAATGATGACTGGAATTTTATTGCAAATGAAATTAATACAATAATGCCTATTGTAAGAAGTAAAAATAAAATAATAAAAGTGATAATTGAAAGCGGCATTTTAACTGATAATGAGATTATAAAGTGTTGCGATATTTACGGTGCCGCAAATGTTGATTACGTTAAAACATCAACAGGCTACGCAGAAAAAGGCGCTAGTGTTCATGCAGTAAAATTGATAAGAGCACATCTTGCTGACACTATAAAAATTAAGGCAAGCGGCGGAATAAAAACGTATGAATTTGCAAAAGAATTAATAGAAGCGGGAGCATCGAGGCTTGGATGCAGCGGTAGCGTGGAAATTGTAAAAGAAAGCCTGAAGTAAAGTATAATATGCAATTGTATTAAAATAGCTAAATTTCTTATAACACCTGGCTGGTAAGTATTGCTCCCTGTCCTTCAGAGAAGGTGAAGCTTACAACCAAATTCTTTAAATCGCTATCTGATAGGTTACAGTATTAATTTAATATGGTATTATTATTGTCTAAATGCTATGCATAAAATATGAAGCACACACTTATTCTACTGTCCGTTTTTTTTAATTTACCATGTTTTGCTCAGGTTAATGACACTACTGTTACGAACAAAGTGATTATACACCAGGATTATCGTCTTAATATTTTAGCAAGAAGAGAAGCAGAGATTAATACTGCTATTTTAAAGGAACAGGCAAGGGTTGGTAAAGGGTTTAGGCTGATGATATTAAATACAAATGACCGGGAATATGCTATGAGAATAAGAGGAGAGCTTCTGCAAAAATATCCTGAACAAAAAACATATATGTGGTTCGCAAATCCATATATTAAAATAAAATTTGGCAATTTTAAAACCAAAGAAGAAGCAGACCTTTATAAAAAGCAAATTACTAAATTGCTTAATGGGGCTACAATTTATTATCTTCCGGAAAGTATTGAAGTAAAGCCTGATAAAGATTTCAACCCGGATGATATCAATTAATTCCTGTATTTAAAATATGTAAAAAGAGTTTCAATTACTGAAACTCTTTTATTTTTGAATAAGGTTGCAATAAGCATTGAGTAAAAAATATGGCATGATAAAAGATAGAATAAAAGAACTAGCCTCAAAGTACTCCGATGAATTTATAAGCATCAGACATCACTTGCATGCAAATCCTGAATTGAGCTTCAATGAATTTGAAACATCAAAATACATTCAACAAAAATTATCCCAATGGAATATCAGTTACCAGGTGATGGCAACAACCGGTGTAGTAGGAATTATAAAAGGGAAAACTAATGGTACAAAAAATATTGCACTTCGGGCAGATATGGATGCATTGCCAATTACAGAATTAAATGAGGTCGAATATCGTTCCCGAAATGTTGGTGCCATGCATGCATGTGGTCACGATGTACACACTACATGCCTGTTGGGTGCAGCAAAAATTTTGAATGAATTAAAAGAGGAATGGAAAGGGACTGTGAAATTAATTTTTCAGCCCGGTGAAGAAAAAAATCCTGGCGGTGCAAGCCTTTTAATTAAAGAAGGAGTATTGGATAATCCGAAACCTGATGCCATTTTTGCTTTACATGTTAACCCGTCTTTACCGGTTGGTAAGTTAAGCTTTCGGAGTGGAATGGTTATGGCAAGCGCTGATGAAATTTATATTAACATTAAAGGAAAAGGCGGCCACGCTGCAGCACCTCATCTTACTTCAGATACAATTCTTATAGCATCGCAGCTTGTAGTTAACCTGCAACAAATTATAAGCAGGATGAATGATCCTTTCAATCCATCAGTATTATCTATAACGTCTATACAAGGTGGAAACACTACTAATGTTATTCCTTCGGAAGTTAAGCTGATGGGCACATTCAGGGCTATGAATGAAGAGTGGAGGTTTAAGGCACACGATCTTATAAGAAAAATATGTAAAAGCACAGGTGAAACCGGCGGTGCAGAAATTGATGTTCACATTGACATAGGATATCCTTTTGTTATGAATGATGAACAACTAACGGTTATGGCTAAACGAAAAGCGGTAGAATTTGCCGGACTAGAAAATGTGGAAGAAACAGAGATACGCATGGGGGCTGAAGATTTTGCATTTTATTCCCACCTGATACCTGCCTGTTTTTTTAGACTGGGGGTCGGAAACAAAGAAAAAAGTATTACTTCAGGAGTCCATACACCTACTTTCAATATTGATGAAGCTGCTATTGAAAATGGTATGGGTATTATGGCCTGGTTGGCAGCATCTGTATCAATTACATGAATTCAGTACATTAAGTATCTTTACCCATAATCAAATTAAAAAAACAGCGGTGTATTTGAGCTGCAGGTTTTAATATACAGTATGCAAAAAAATCTTCGAAAGCAGGAGGCACTAGATTATCATTCGAAAGGAAGACCCGGCAAAATAGAAGTAATCCCAACAAAAGCCACAAAAACTCAGAGAGATCTTTCACTTGCGTATTCACCCGGTGTAGCAGTTCCCTGCCTTGAGATCAATGAAAACCCTGAAAGTGTTTATCAGTATACGGCTAAAGGAAACCTCGTTGGTGTTATAAGCAATGGCACAGCTGTTTTGGGGTTAGGAGATATAGGTGCATCGGCAAGCAAACCAGTAATGGAAGGTAAGGGTGTGCTGTTTAAAATTTTTGCTGATATTGATGTATTTGATATTGAGATCAATGAAAAGGATCCTGAAAAGTTTGTAGAAATTGTTGCAGCACTGGAGCCAACTTTTGGTGGCATTAATTTAGAAGATATAAAAGCTCCCGAATGTTTTTATATTGAAAAAAAGCTGAAAGAAAGATTGCAGATACCGGTGATGCATGATGATCAGCACGGGACTGCGATTATCAGTTCTGCAGCATTGTTGAATGCACTTGAAATTCAAAGAAAAAAAATAGACCGGGTAAAGTTTGTGGTTAATGGCGCAGGTGCCGCAGCCCTCGCATGCGTACAACTTTACGAAGCCCTGGGAGCTAATCCTTCTAATTTTATCATGTTCGACAGGTCAGGAGTAATCCATGGTGAAAGGGTAGGGCTTAATGAAATTAAAAAAAGATTTGCCACTACAAACAATGCAGGTTTAACGCTTTCAGAAGCAATGAAAGATGCAGACGTATTTATTGGGTTAAGCGTAGGAAATGTTATTACACCGGAGATGGTAAAGAGTATGCCAAGAAATCCAATCGTTTTTGCGATGGCTAATCCTGATCCTGAAATAGCTTATGATAAAGCTATAGCTATAAGAAAAGATATTATAATGGCTACTGGCAGAAGTGATTTTCCTAACCAGGTAAATAACGTTTTGGGATTTCCATATATTTTTCGTGGTGCCCTTGACGTTAGAGCGACTCAAATCAACGAGTCTATGAAGCTGGCGGCAGTAAAGGCTTTGGCAGAGCTTGCAAAGTCTCCCGTTCCTGATATTGTAATTATGGCTTATAATGAAAAAAGTATGGTATTTGGTCCAAACTATATAATACCGAAACCCCTTGATAACCGGCTTCTTTCGACAGTAGCGCCCGCGGTGGCAAAAGCCGCTATGGACAGTGGTGTCGCAAGAGAACCTATTACAGACTGGTTTGCATACACTGATAAATTAAATGAAAGACTTGGAATAGATAACCAGTTATTCAGAGTAATAGGAAATAAGGCAAGAAAAAATCCGAAGAAGGTAGTATTTGCAGAAGCCGAAAATCAAAAGATATTAAAGACAGCCCAGCTTGTACAGGATGACGGCTTCGCATACCCCATACTGTTAGGTGACCCAAAAAATATCGCTAAGATCGCAGCAGAAAATGGTATTGATATAGAAGGTATGCCTGTCATTGATCCAAAAAGTGATGAGGCAGAAGAAAGAAGAGCTTTATACAGCAAATTATTTTTCGAGAAGCGTCAGCGAAAGGGATTTAATTATTATGAATCAAAAAAAATAATGAAGGACCGGTTATATTTTGGTTGCATGATGGTTGAAACAGGTGAAGCAGATGCAATGATATCCGGGCTTTCTAAAAACTATCCTGATACTATTAGGCCTGCATTGCAAATTATCGGCCTGGAAGAAGGAGCAAAAAAGGTGGCAGGCATGTATATCATGATGACTAAGAAAGGTCCTTTATTTCTTGCAGATACAACAGTAAATTTTAATCCCACAGCCGAGGAGCTTGCAGATATAACTTTAATGGTTGCTAAGGAAGTCAAAAATTTTGGTATCAAACCCTGCATTGCTATGGTGAGCTATTCTAATTTTGGAAGCAGCAACTCTCCTGAGGCAAAATTAGTAGCTGAGGCAAGAGAAATTGTAAAACAAAAAGCGCCCTCACTTGTAGTTGATGGCGAGTTACAGGCAAATGTTGCTTTTAATAAAGAAGTTTTGAAAGATAATTATCCTTTTAGTGAATTGGTGAATAAAGATGTGAATGTGCTTATTTTTCCTAACCTTGCTGCAGGTAACGTAGCTTATAATCTTTTACAGGAAGTTGGTGGAGCAGATGCTATTGGCCCGATATTACTGGGTCTTGATAAGCCGGTGCATATTCTTCAGCTTGGCAGCCAGGTACGCAGTATATTTAATATGGTGTTAATTGCAGTAATAGATGCACAAATAAAATGCGCAAATAAAAAAGATATGGAAGAGAATTCACGCAGGTGGAGGAAACTTAAAAAAACTACTCCGGAATTTTAATTTCAAAAATTTCATTCAAAAATTAAAAACAGGAGCTAATGGAAATTTTCTTTAATAAACCAAGGGTGTTTAAAATAAATATTTATTCATGAAATTATTTTCCACAATAGGCAGCTATCTTTTGATGATAAAAGGAATGTTTACCAAGCCTGAAAGTTTAAAAATGTACTGGAAAGAACTTATGCATCAGTCTGTTGAAATTGGTATGGGATCTTTAGGTATAGTTGCAGTTATCTCTGTTTTCATGGGGGCAGTAAGTGCCGTTCAAACTGCTTATCAGCTTACAAGTCCCATTCTTCCAAAAGAAACAATCGCCTATATAGTTCGTGATACCGTAATCCTTGAATTTGCACCCACATTGGTATGTATTGTCTTGGCTGGTGTTGTAGGAAGTAAAATTGCGGGAGAGCTTGGCAATATGAGGGTAAGTGAGCAAATAGATGCACTTGAAATTATGGGGATCAACACCAAGTCTTATCTGGTAATGCCAAAAATATTAGCAGCGCTTATAACCATTCCCCTTCTGGTGATTCTTGCAATGGTATTAGGGATTTATGGAGGCAGATTGGCAGGTAGCCTGGGTGGCATTCTTTCTACTGATACCTATGATAGGGGCTTAACTCAAAATTTTGCTGCAAAAAATGTATGGTTTGCTCTTTCTAAAGCCTATACTTTTGCTTTTATAATTAGCAGCGTTTCCTCTTTTTATGGGTATAATGTAAAGGGAGGTGCCCTGGAAATAGGAAGAGCCAGCACCACTGCAGTAATAACAAGCTGTATTCTTATTTTATTTGCTGATTATATACTTGCATCTTTCTTATTGTAATCACTGCCGGTGAATTGATTTATAAACAAGTCAGAAAATATCGTACGAAATAAGATTTTGATGATAACGATAGAATGGGTAGGAGCAATTTTTTCGGGGTATTATAATGGTAACGTTCATTAGACGTAATTTCATTAATTATGATAGAAATAAAAAATGTAAGCAAAAAGTTTGGAGATAAGGAAATTCTTAAAGAGGTAAGTGCGGTAATGGAAACCGGTAAAACCAACCTCATCATTGGAACCAGTGGAAGCGGTAAAACGGTTTTGCAAAAATGTATGGTAGGCCTATTTGAGGTGGACGATGGTGAGATCGTATTTGACGGCAAAAGTTTAACTACCATGCACCAGGAAGACCGGAAAGAGTTGCGACAACAGATCGGTATGCTTTTTCAGGGCGCCGCCCTTTTCGACAGTATGACGGTTGAGCGAAATGTAAAATTCCCGCTTGATATGTTTACTAAGTGGAATCATGCCAAAAAAATTGCGAGGGTTAATGATGTGCTTGAAAGGGTAAATCTAAAAGACACTAATAAAAAATTTCCTGCAGAAATAAGTGGAGGGATGAAAAAAAGAGTGGGCATTGCCCGGGCAATTGTTTTAAACCCTAAATATTTATTTTGTGATGAGCCTAACTCTGGCCTCGATCCGCAAACATCCTTAGTAATTGATTTACTGATTCGTGATATTACAAGGGAGAATAACATTACAACTGTTATTAATACCCACGATATGAACAGTGTGATGGAAATTGGTGAAAATATTCTTTATCTCTATCACGGTAAAAAAGAATGGGAAGGAACCAATAAAGAAATCATTTTCAATAAACATGACAAGCTGAATGAGTTCATATTTGCCTCCGAGTTTTTGAGGGATGCAAAAGATATGCGAATGCTTGAAGAAAAAGGTATCGTTGATAATGACAGGAATATGGAAGAAATACTGCGTGACGGAGGTGCAAATCTTGTAATGGATGAAGAAGATAAAATTACACCCGGTGAATAACCAGGCATTAAAAAGTGCGTTTATAAAATAAAACCATTCATCCGCTAATCGCGCCATAAGCGTAATTGTACCAATTACAATATTTATTATCTCTATTTTTATTTACAAAAAATTATTTGTTTTGAAACCATTACTTACCCTTTTTGTAACAGTCTTGATAGCTGCATCTATGATTGCCCCTTCGGGAAGTAAAGAGGTGCTTAAAAAAATGTATGACCGTTATGCAGGCAAATGGTACCAAACATTCTCATTTAATCAAACAACTGAAATTTACCGTAATGATAGTTTGAAACGGTCAGAAACTTGGTATGAGAATATTAAGTTTCCCACCTACTTCCGTATTGACTTTGGAAATCCAGATAGCGGCAATGCTGTAATATTTAAAAATGATTCGTCTTATTTATTCAGAAACGGAAAACCTGCAGGTGTAAGACCCGATGAAAATGATCTTTTGTTTTTATTAGGTGGTATGTATTTTTATCCGTTTGATGAGGTAACAGTAAAAATGAAATCGCTCGGTTACAACCTGGATAAATTTCATGAAGATACCTGGAAAGAAAAAGATGTTTACGTGATTGGTGCAGGCAAGGGTGAAGATTCAGTGAATCAGTTATGGATAGAGAAGGAGAATTACAGCCCGGTTAGAATGCTTAAATATGAGAATAAAAATAAAGAAGAAGCTTTTTTTGAAAATCATGTAAAATTAGCAGAAGGCTTTACTGAAACTCTCGTTCATTTCTTCATAAATGATAAGCTGGTTCAGGTAGAAAAATATCATGATCTAAAAGCAAACATAAAGATAAATCCCGCCATTTTTGATCAAGTGAATTTTGTGAAATTAAAATTGTAAAAT
>JBDTYU010000089.1:0-10276 GCA_040005535.1 Ginsengibacter sp.
GCTTTAAATGCACACTATAAAAAAATTAACCCACCTTGATAAGGGTGGGTTTTTTAATTAAAGATCTCCGCTTAAATAACATTTTCGTGTCAAACCCAATATTGTTTGTAATCGTTTCGTCATTTCTTTATTTCTATCATTTGCAGGCAGACAGGCTTTGGCACATGAATTTGTTCTTTAGTTTCTTTTAAAAAACCTGTTTTACTATCTCTTTTAAATATGACGATATTATCAGTTTCCTGGTTGGCTACCAATAAATAAGTTCCCGTGGGATCAATAATAAAATTTCGGGGCGTTTTACCCAAAGTGGATTGATAACCTTTAACCTTAAGTTTTCCAGTTAAAGAATTAATTGAAAATATGGTGATCGTATTTTCATCGCCGCGGTTAGATGCGTATAAAAATTTTCCATCGGGAGATATAATAATTTCTGCGCTGCCAGGTATGCCTTTGTATCCTTTAGGATGCGTTATGCTTTGCTGTACTTCTGCCAGTTTCCCTTTATCATAGATATAAGTCGTAACACTACCACTTAACTCATTAATGAGGTATGCGAATTTTTTGTTCGGATGAAATATGAAATGCCTGGGCCCACTTCCAGGGATAGCTTTTACATAAGGAGGAGAAGATGCTGTGAGCGGTTGTAATGATAAAGAATTGAATTTATAAATCATTAATTTATCTGTTCCTAAATCAGGCGTAAAGATATAAGCTTCATCCGGCGAAAAAACCGCGGCATGTACATGCGCTTTTTCCTGCCTCTCTTTATTGATGCTTTTTCCTGAATCCTGTTTTAATTGCGTATAAGGATTTAAAGAACCATTTTTATTTAAAGGAAAAACAGAAACACTTCCTCCTGTGTAATTTGCTGCCAGCAGCCATTTACTATCCTTGCTTATGCTAAGATGACAGGGATCGTCACCACCTGTAAACTCACTATTCAATAATTTAAGTGTACCCTTATTTTTATTAAATGAGAAAGCGCTTACCTTCCCGGGATTTATACCATTAGTTTCATTAACAGCGTAAACAAAGTTCCCATTGTTGGAAATTATAACATACGATGGATTTGCAACACTATCTGTATTGCTCACCCACGTTGCTTTACCTGTAAGTATATTAAAACGGTAAACATAAATTCCTTTACTTCCACTCCCTGTATAAGTGCCGGTAAATAAATAAAGGTTTTGTGCAGAACAAAAAAAGGAGCTTAATAAAAAAGCAATCGGTAATAGTGACTTCATTATTTCAAAAAGTTTATTTAACTAATAAATGACTTGACTTAGAAAACTTTTACAAATTAGTACGAAGATTTGAGAAAAATTTTCTTCAGTATTTAATTGTAATTGCAGGAATTGATCATCATCACAAATTTGATATTGCTTTTAATTAAGTTATACCCTTTCATATCCTACTTTTCAACTTGATTCACCTGATGACTTCGAATTTATCAAATTTTTTAAGATCGGAATAATTAACTAAAACATTTTTCACCTTTGCTTTTTCAGGGCCATGCTTACACCATAATATAAATTCCTCCACTGCTTTATCGTCTCCTGATATATATGCTTCTACTTTATCATCCGTATTCCTGATCCAGCCTGAAATTTTTTTAATCTCTGCAATTTCTTTTGCCTTCGCACGAAAAAAAACACCCTGTACTTTTCCAGTGATTTCTAAATGAGCAGTTTTCATTTTGTAAAGATAAAATAGAAGACTAATTTTTAAAAGGATTAAACAAGGATTACAGCGTGAAAAACGTATATACACTAAAACTTCTTTGGAAGTTTACTTAAATTTTCAACGTTTATCTACCATTAAAACAGTAAATACCTTAGAAGTTAAATTAAGCAGTACTGCTCTTGTACAGGCATCCCGGTTAGGTATCTTTGTACCAGAAGTTGATTGATGTTCAAGAAACATTAATCAAGATATCCAAATCCATTGAAAAGAACTATCCAAAAATCCTTTAAAACTAAAAATCCGATATCAGTCAACTTCTTTTTTTTTAATTCAATACCTGTAAATAACTAATTATCCCAATGAAAACCAGCCCGTAAAACGGCAATCAATTTTATCCTGAAAAGCCACCAAACCCCGGGATTAAATTATTAAACTTTAAAGCTTCTGCACTTACCTGCAGAAGTTTTTTTTGCTCCTTATAACAATGAATTTAAAGACATGGAATTTGATTATTAATACTTTATTTATGATTGCTTGTATAAGTACACGGTAAAATACTAACCAAATAGTAAATTCAGTAAGAGATAAATTAAGCAGTGCTGCTCTTATATAGGCATCCCGGTTATATATCTTTGTATCAGAAGTTGATTGATGTTCAACAAACATTAATCAAGATATTTAGATCCATTGAAAAAAACCAGCCGATCCAGGAAAACAAAACATTCGATATCAATGAACTTCTTTTTTTAGAATTTTAATACCTGTGATAGAATAATATCCAAATGAGAACCGGCCCTTAAAAGGTCAATAATTAACTTTATCCTGTAATAAATTGCTGAACCCAGGATTAATTATTTCAACAAAGTTTATCTTCAAAAAATTCCTGCACGCTTGCAGGATTTTTTTTGCATGTGCACCAAACTTTTTATCTCGAACTTGTTTTATCGCGGCTTAAAATTGTCTGTATTTAAAAAAGCTTTGCAATAGATTGTAACAACGGTAAATTTGAGTATCGAAAAAATAAAACTAAAACGATGAAAAAATTATTTCTTTCTTTTTTGATATTTACAACAATAAGCGCTTATTGTCAGCATAAATCTTTTAAGGTTGAAATATATGGAAATGGGCAGCCAGTAATTCTTATTCCAGGCTATGCATGCAGTGGTGATGTTTGGAAAGCAACTGTTGATAACCTTAAAACAAAGTATCAATTGCATGTACTTACACTTGCAGGCTTTGCAGGCGTTGCAGCTATTGATACTCCCATTCTTAAAACTGTAAAAAATGATTTAATACAATATGTAAAGGATAATCATCTCAACAAGCCCTTACTCATTGGACATAGCCTGGGAGCATTTATGAGCCTGTGGGCGGCCAGTGAAGAGCCCTCATTATTTTCAAAAATAATTTGTGTGGATGGTGTTCCCTTTATTTCTGCCATATCTAATCCATCAATAACTTCGGAAGGAATTAAAAAAAATCCTGTCTATAATGCAGAAGGCGCAGCTAACAATTTTAAAAACATGTCAGCAAAACAATTCGAAGACAATCAATATAAAGCTATGCTCAGTATGGTAAGCGATACTGCACATGCCAGATTGATTGCTCAATGGGCAGTGGCAAGCGATCGAAAAACACTGGGTTATACATTTGTTGAAATGAGCACTACCGATCTTAGAAAAGAAATTGCAAAAATTAATATCCCGGTACTTGTTTTAGGAAGCACTTATGGAACAAAAGAAATGTCGCAAAAAATATTGAGTGAACAATACAAGTTACTTTCAAATAAAAAAATACTTATAGCGTCAACCAAACATTTTATTATGTATGATGACCCGCTGTGGTTCAGGGAACAGGTGAAAAATTTTTTAATAAACGGCCTCGCTGATTAATACTACTTATAAAAAAATAATCTGATCAATTTTTTTGAGTAATGAACACGAAAGAAATTTCACTCACACACGATAAGGGTATTGTTGATGGAATTTATTTGAACGCAGGAATTAATTCTCCTCTTGTAATTATCATAAACGGGCACAATGGTTTCTATAATTACGGAATGTTCCCATACCTGCAGCAAAGTTTTGCCCTGCGTAACATTTCAAGTTATAGTTTCAATTTTAGCCATGGAGGAGTTAAGGGTGATGCAGATTATTTCGAAGATATTGTTAATTATGAAAAGAATTGTATGCGCCTCGAGGTCGAAGATGTAATGTGTGTTTTACATAATCTTCATCAAGGCAAATTTGAAAAGCATACGGGAATTTTTTTATTAGCGCATAGCCTTGGGGGCGTTCCATTAATTTTTTCAGCAAAAAAATCGCTGGATGAAAACATAATAATTAATGGGATTATTTTAGTAAGTACTGTTAAACAACTTAATTTTTGGCCGGAGGAAATGGTAGATGAATGGAAACAAAATAAAGTCTATTACAAAAAAAATAACCGTACTAAACAAATGCTTCCGCAGGGAAAAGAATTTCTGAATGAAGTATTACAAAGCGATTCTAAATGGAATGTAGAAAATGAAATAAAAAAACTAAGCCAGCCCATTCTTGTTGTGCATGGTGAAAATGATGAAGCTATCCCTGAAGAGCACGGCAGATCAATATTTCAATGGATTGATTCAATCAACAAAAAATCCTTATTGAAAATAATACCGGGAGCAACACATACTTATAATACCAAACATCCTTTTGAAGGCACAACACCGCAACTCGAAGAAATGATTAAATATGTAGTCATGTTTATACAATCATTGTAAAAAAAATTCACATAGAAACTTTTGATTTTAATTTCACAAAAATGCAACAATTAATAACATATTTTTTTACTATCAACGCTTAGTTTTGTTATTATATCAGCCCTGCTTCATGAAAACAAAATTTACTCTGGCTTATCAAATATCTCTTTTTATTTTCCCCTTTGTACTATTCGCTTTTTTGCCTGGTAAATCATTTGCCCAAAATACACGGGTAACTATTAAAGTAACTAATAAACAAACCCAACCTGTAGCATACGCCACGATAAAAGTTATTCCTCTAAATGATTCGCTTCATTATTTTGAAAGAGTAACTGATAGTTCCGGGGTTGCCATTTTTGACCTGATCCTGGCTTACCGGTACAAAGTAATTGTTACTTCTGTAAATTATTCCCCGATACAAAAAGGAATTACTATAAAAAGTAATCCGGCATTATTTACATTTCTTGTTGAGAACGCGGCCCAAACTTTGAATGCGGTTGTAGTACAATCTGCAAAACCTTTAATGCGGCAGGAAGATGATAAAACTATTGTTGACCCTGAAAATATTGCAGCAAGTTCAACCAGCGGTTATGAAGTTCTGGAGAAAACACCGGGCCTTTTTATGGATCAGGATGGCAATATTTATTTAAACAGCACTACTCCTGCTACTATATATATTAACGGAAGGGAACAGAAAATGAGTACTGCTGATATTGCGTCATTATTAAAAAGCCTGCCTCCCGGCTCTATAGCAAGCATTGAAATTCTGCGGACTCCTTCGGCAAAATATGATGCTTCCGGCGGTGGCGGTATCGTAAATGTGGTATTAAAAAAGGGTGTAAAGATCGGACTAACGGGGAGCGTAAACGCCGGAATAAGTCAGGGAAAATATGGAACTCAATACGCCGGCATCAATCTGAACAATAATAATGGCGCTTTCTCCGGTTATTTAAATGCACAATACACTCATAAAAACACGTATGATGAAATAAAGACTGACCGCACATTTGCAGCAGATTCAATGCTGCGGCAGGATGCAATAACTACCTACCCCGGCAATAATTATTACCTGGGGTATGGCATTAGCTATGAGCTTAATAAAAAATGGGAAGTTAGCTACGATGGCAGATTAACTCTTACTGATTCGCATAACAGTTCGGTTAATGAAAGTGCCATAAGTAAGATAAGTACCGGGAATATTTTTGTAAATAATATAGCAGATGTCTCAAATAAAAATAATTCCTTTTTTCTTTCACAGGGTATCTCATCAAAGCTGAAAATTGACAGCCTCGGTTCAGAATGGACTAATGATGTCTCTTACAATTACACGCCAAATAATACGAGCCAGCTATTTATTACCAATTTTACAAAGCCTTTTATTGCATCTGCTTCAGGGGATGGGTATATAAAAACTCATCTTGATTTTTTCTCCGCACAAAGTAATCTTGTATGGAAATTTCCAAAAAAATTTACAATAGAAACTGGTTTGAAAACTACCAATACCGGTTTTAAAAATAATACTGATTATTTCAACATGGCAGGTGGAGTAAGAACAAAAGATGAAATAAGAACCAGTTTATACACTTACCATGAAAGTATTAATGCCGGGTACGTACAGGCTTCCAAAACATTATTCGCAATAACATTAAAGGTTGGGACGCGGGTTGAAAATACTTCTATGAAAGGGAAACAGCAGATACCAAATGATACCACTTTTAATATTAACCGGACTGATTTTTTTCCCTATGTGTATCTCAGCCGTTCTTTAATAAAAATAATGGGATACGATTTAAGAAGCTATCTTGTTTATCGACGTACGATAAGCCGGCCGGGTTATCAATTGCTAAATCCTTCACAGCGATATATTGATCCTTATTTATTTGAAACCGGAAACCCATCTCTTCGCCCGCAATTCACACAAAATTATGAAGCTAACATTTCTGTTGACGAGCACCCTGTTTTCGCATTGGGTGTAAATGATACAAAAAATATTTTCACCAATGTTGTTTACCAGGCCGATACCAGCAGCAGAGTAGCCTACCGTACTTATGATAATTTAGGAAGTAATAAAGAAACTTATTTCAGAATATTAGGAGCCCTACCGCCCGGAGGGAAATATTTTATTGTTGGAGGCTTTCAATACAATCATAATTTTTACGAAGGTTCTTATGAAGGAAAACTTTTATCATATAAAAAAGGAAGCTGGTCAGTTTTTACTTATCAAACACTTAAGCTTTCAGGTACTTCGCAACTCACATTGCATGGATTTGCCCGGTTCAACGGGCAACAGCAATTTTATGAGCTTACCCCTTTTGGTGCATTAAATCTCAGTATTAATCAGCAGTTTTTAAAAAAGAAATTAATCATCACGCTTAGCGGCAACGATTTATTTTATACCAATAATAATAATTTTATTCTTAAGCAGGGAAGTGTTTCTGCGAGCGGTTATAGAAAATCTGATACCCGAAAATTTGGAATTAATGCCCGTTATAATTTTGGGATGAGAAAAAAAGAAGAAAAGAATTTTTTAAATATTGAATCACCGGAAAAACTATAAAGGATGATAGCATAAAAAACCCCGGCTTATACATAACCGGGGTTTTTTCAATAATGATTCTTTCATTAGGCATTAACTGCTTTTTGAGCATCTCTGAATTTTTTAATAATATCATGAGATGCTTTTAATGAAGATTGTTGTTCAGTTATTAGCTGCCTCGTGTCTGCACTTATTTCGGCATCTGAAGCAAGAGCTGCTCTATATGCTTTTTGCGCAGCATCTTCACCAAACTCACAAGATTCAAGAATTGCCTGCCTGTCTTTGCCGGAAAATGTTGCTTTTACATCCATCCAGGCTCTGTGAATTTTACCTCCGCTGGTAGTACCGGTAGCGGGTTCTACGCCGAATTTTTGAACCTCATTAGTTAGCTCTGCTGCATACTTCCTGCTTTGATCGGCCATTTTATTAAAGGTCGCATGAAGATCAACATCTATTGATTTTGCTTCTTCAGATGCGTTTTCATACCCTGTTGTCCTATCATTATTTATCTTGATAAGATCATTTAAAACTTCGGTTAATTTTTCATTTGTATTCATAATAATATGGTTTTTGTTAAACTCAATAAGACTAAAACTGTGCCATTGGCTGCACAATACGGGGTACAAGTGGTTTTATCAAATATTAATAATTAAAGGGGAATTTTTTCCCCTGAATAATTTGCAATTCATTACTCCCTTGTCTTTCTTAATTATAACTTTGTTATTTTAAAAATAATTTTTAAACAATTTTTATGATTGAAGTTATACATGGATTGCCTGCTTATGTCACTGCTTTTCGTGCCACGGGCATTGTTACCACAGATGATTATCATACAGTAATAAATCCTTTGGTAAAAACTGTTGTTACAGCATTCGGCAAGGTTAGCTATTTGCTTATACTGGATACTTCGCTAAAAAATTATACTATAGGTGCCTGGATAGAAGATGCATTTTTGGGAATAAGATATTTTACTAAATGGAAAAAGCTGGCTATCGTTACTGAAAGAGATGAAATAAAAAAATTTACAGATGTATTCGGAAAATTAATTCCTCCGCAAACAAAAGGGTTTAAAATGGAAGAACTTAGTATTGCTAAACAGTGGATTTCAGATTTATAAAAAGTAAAAAAACTAACAGGTATTTTCGATTCTTTTTATTATTGGATTTCCTTGTTCAAACTTGTTTAAAGAAAATACAGTGCTAACGGTTGTGCTTACGCAATAGTTATCCTACTATTACTAATCAAAATAAGAATCGATATAGTATTGCTCTGTCAATAACATCAGATCATTTTTTCAATAAAACACCGAAATTTTTTTCATGCTTTGAATGTTAAAAAACTATGGGCGTTTATTATTACGATAAAAACTTATTTATGAAATTATTTGATATTGCTCCAGGGCCGGTGGTATAATTATTTTAGTTTTAAAAATTTTCGTTTTGTTTCTGTAATAGCGGGTGCATACCCTTTATTATCTTTACGTCATGCAGGAAAATTTTTCAGGATGGGATGATACAATCGTTGCTATAGCAACACCACCCGGGGTAGGAGCAATAGGAGTCATACGCCTGAGTGGGCACAAAGCATTTGAAATTATCAATAAACTCTTCCCTTCAAAAATTATTTCTGAACAATCTCCCAATACATTACACGTAGGGTATTTAAAAGAAGGGAATAAAATATTGGATGAGGTAGTGATCTCAATTTTTAAAGCGCCTTTTTCATACACGGGTGAAGATGTTATTGAGATAAGTTGCCATGGCTCGCCATACATACAACAACAAGTGTTAGATGCGCTCATTCGCAATGGAGCAACACTTGCAAAGGCGGGTGAATTTACACAAAGAGCTTTCCTGAATGGAAAGCTTGATCTTACACAAGCTGAAGCAGTGGCTGATCTCATAGCAAGTAATACCACCGCTTCACAAAATGCAGCTTTGAAAAATATGAGAGGAGGCTTTTCTCAAATTTTAAAAGAGATGAGAGAACGGCTCATTCAATTTTCTGCACTCATTGAACTGGAACTGGATTTCAGTGAAGAAGATGTCGAGTTTGCCGACAGGAAAAAATTCCTGGATCTCCTGGAAGAAATAAGTGATACAGTAAAAAATTTATTGCAGTCTTTCAGCCTTGGAAATGTTATAAAGAATGGGGTAAGCGTGGCCATTGTTGGCAGCCCGAATGCAGGAAAATCAACTTTGCTCAATACACTTCTTAATGAGAACCGGGCTATTGTAAGTGAAATAGCCGGTACCACAAGAGACACCATTGAGGAAGTAATCAACATAAACGGAATTTTATTCAGGCTTATTGATACAGCCGGTATTCGTGAACATTCCCGGGATGCTATTGAAAATATGGGTGTTTTAAAAAGCAAAGAAAAAATTCAGCAGGCAGATATTGTTTTGTATTTGTTTGACATAAATAACATTAAAGATGAAGGGCTTTCCTCTTCAATCAGTGATATTAAAAAGCAAAATGCGCAAGTAATTCCTGTTGCAAATAAAACGGATTGTGCTGATGAAAAATTATTGGGACATACGGGGAAAGTATTTCCTGAAAGCATTTTTATTTCAGCAAAAATGAATACAGGTATAGAGTTACTCAAAGAAAAATTATTTACGACCGCCGCCGGTAATTCTATACTAACAGAAAACATAGTGCTTACAAACGCACGCCACTACAGTGCTTTGCAAGAGGTTCTTCTCTCTCTGCATGAAATTAAAAAAGGAGTTGAAGATAAAATTTCAGGAGATTTATTATCAACGGATATCAGGAGATGCCTGCATTACCTGGGTGAAATTACAGGACAGATTACAAATGAAGATATGCTTGATTATATTTTCAGTAAGTTTTGTATCGGGAAGTAACAATATATAATTTGCACACTCGTTCATCATGGTGCTAATGGTAGTGCCCGGCTAATACGGATTCATTTTTAAAAACACCAAGCTGCAACCATTACCTGGGCGCAAGCTTGGTAGCATAGCATTGTATGTGGCCATGCTTGTGCCTGCGAAAACACATTTGTACACTTGTCGAAAATAAAATTTCGCGATCTTGCCCTACCACCGGGTGAATTGTTAAATAAAGTATCTTACGCAAAAGTGGATGCAAATGCAATAACTGATTTATTGATCAGGGAAATAGGCAAAACCAAATCAATGGTTAAGATAACTGCTCAATCAAAATGATGTAACAACCATGAAAAAATATTGTACTTATTTATTCATACTATGCTGGCTGTTGCCGGTAAAATCATTTGCCCAGCAGGAAGATATTACGGGCATGTGGTATGGGCAAATAACTATTAT
>JBDTYU010000090.1:0-12186 GCA_040005535.1 Ginsengibacter sp.
GAATCTGTAACAGTTGCAGTAGGTAGCAGAAGTGCCCAAAGAACTCTAACGGATACTCCACTCCCTGTAGACATATTTGGTTCAAATGATTTAAAATCTACCGGGCAGTTAAGTTTTGATAAGGCGCTTGAGTATCGTGTACCATCATTTAATTCGGTCAACACACCGGTAAATGATGCAACAACCCTTATAGATCCCTATGAAATTAGAAACCTTGGTCCGAGCCGCACATTGGTTTTAATTAATGGCAAAAGAAAAAATTTAAGTTCATTGTTGTATGTACAGTTTTCTCCTGGAAGAGGAGAAACAGGTGCTGATCTTTCTGCAATACCTACAGATGCCATTAAGCGGGTGGAAATATTACGTGATGGAGCATCTGCACAATATGGTTCTGATGCTATTGCAGGTGTAATGAATGTTATTTTAAAAGATAGAGTTGAATATAATTCCTTGACAATAAATGGAGGTATTACCAGTAAAGGAGATGGGGGAACTTATGGATTGTCTTATAATGGCGGTTCCAATTTTGCCAGCAAAGGATTTATTAATTATACTGTTGATTTCAGCCAGCAGGATAATGCAGTACGTTCAGGAATTATTGATGTGCCAACAGAGGTTGCTACATTCGGAAATGGAGATATAAATGACCCGGTTAATAAACCAATTATTGATTTTCTTAAAATTTATCCTACCGGTAAAAATACCAATGGAACCGGAGAAATTACTGCTGCTAAATTTGAATACAACCTGGGAGTTCCGGTAGGAGAAAACGGGCAGTTTTACAGCAACGCTGCAATGGTTACTAAGAAAGTAATCAGTAATGCTAATTACCGTGTTCCTTATTGGAGGCAGGATTTGGGACTGCTCCATACTACTGACCCTAATGGCATAGATTATACAGGTACAGGAGACCCTATTTATAAAGGCTATATTGGTTACCGTCCATCATTTGAAGGTGATCTAACCGATTACAATGCAACTGTTGGTTTTAAAAATGAAAAAAATGGCTGGAGCCAGGATGTAAGTTTTACTTTAGGTGGCAACAAGCAACTATACGCAGTTAACAATACAATCAATGCAAGTTTAGGAACAGCCAGTCCTATTACTTTTAAGCCCGGAGGATACCTGTTTACGAATATTATTGGTAACTACGATGTTTCTAAAGCCGTAACAGAAAATTTCAATATTGCATTTGGTTCTGAAATCAGGTCGGAAACTTATAAGATTATTTCCGGGGATACAGCTTCTTATTCCGGCGCAGGAGCTAATTCATTTCCCGGCATTCGTGCGGAAAATGCATCAACAAACAGCCGCTATAACTTTGGTGCTTATCTTGATGCCAGTTGGGATATTACCAAACAATTTTTGATTAATGGAACAGTGCGTGGAGAAAAATATAGTGATTTCGGAACTGCACTTGTATGGAAAGGATCTACCCGCTATAAAGTTGCTGGTGACAAAATTGTAATCCGGGGTTCTGCCTCCACCGGTTTCAGGGCACCCACATTGCACCAGATATATGCCCAGTCTACACAGGCATCATTCGTGGGAGGAACGATTCAGTTATCAGGTTTATTCAACAACAGAAGCAGACAGGCATTTGCATTAGGTATTCCTACATTGAAACCTGAAAAATCTAATAATTATACAGTTGGTCTGGGATTCAATCCGGTCAAAAATCTAAGCATTACTTTAGATTATTATAGTATAACTATAAAAGACAGGATAGTTTATAGTTCTCCAATTTCTTCCAGCGACCCTAACAGTACATTGGGTATGATTTTGGCTGCAGCGGGGGTTGTACAAATCCAGTTTTTCATTAATGGTATTAAAACACAAACAGACGGGATTGACTTTGTAGCTAACTACAAAAATATTAATCTTGGCAACGGTAAACTTGGGATAAATCTTGCAGGTAATTATGCAACAGTTAATAAAATAGTAGGTAACCCTAATAATCCTAAAGCAATTGCTGATGCCGGGGCTAACATTTTAAGTACTCAAATAAGATCTTTATTGACTGAAAGTCGTCCCAAATACAAAGCTGTACTCGGGTTGGATTATTATATAAATAAATTCAACATCAATTTAAACAATACATTATTTGGGCCAACCAAATTCCAGGATTTGGATAACGGTGGAGCTATTATGAATAATATTAAGCAGGTATTTAAAACCGCAGTTGTTACCGATCTGAATGTTGGTTATGCATTTACCGATAAAGTATCAGCTTCCATTACTGTAAATAATCTGTTGAACGTATTGCCTAAATGGGATTTGGAATTAACCGGCAACTCTGGCGATCCTAATTATGCAAATGCTGTTTCAACACTTAGTGATCCTGCGGCCAAAAGTTTACTGGAAGGATTTCTAGAATTTAGCGGCAGGTATAGAATACTAGGTTACAATGGTTCTCAATTCAGTCAATTAGGAACTATTTTCCAGGCTTCTATAAACTTTAAGTTCTAAAAATAAATTCATTCAAGTTTAAAGGGTGTGTCATTAAACACACTCTTTTTATTTTTAACGGAAGGCTCAACTTGCATGAACCCCTATCTGTGCCTGCTCTTCATATATTTATTATGAATGATTTCTTCCATGGGTATTTCATAAACTTTACTCTCCACCCAGGAGATAATATCCAGGTAAGCAAATGAGCGGGTTTGAAAACGATTTTTTTCCAGGTGTTTAATTTTCTGCAGAAACTGCTGAAGCTCTGGTTTTAATTCCTGCGGCTTTACTTTAGTAGAGTGTCGTAAAAAAGTAAATATTTCTTCTTCAACTACTGTAAGATTTTTCAGGCGGGCCATAAAGCGATAAACTGATTTGATAAGAGAATCAAGTATTTCTTCATTACCAATTTCATAATGGCATAAAAGATGCATGAGCCGGGCATAACACTGTAAATCGTTACGTAACCCCGGTTGATTATCATTAATGATTTTATGTAAATAATCAATTGCTGTTAGATAATTTCCTGCGCCAAAATATAACGAAGCAAATTTATAATTGAAAACGAGTATGCGATGGCTATCTACAAACAATGAATATTCTTTTAGCTTTTCTTCAACGGCCGGTACAATAATAAGTCCTTTGCGAAAATCGCCCTGCATAAGAAATTGGTTAATTTTAGCGCTGTTGATGTAAATGGAAGTATGTGTGCGAAAATTATCGTGTTGATTTGCAGCAGGTGTTTTTTCAAATTCTTCAAATTGCCGTAACGTGATTTCAAATTTATGAAAATTGCGAAGGTCAAAATGCGCATTGAGCAGGTTGTGCATTCCTTTTATATAATGGCCTGTTTCTACAGCAATCATCACTTCGTTTTCACCAAAAAGATCGATCCATTTTTGGCTGTACCGGTAATACATAAAAAAATCCTGTCGTATAAAACCATACCAGCAATAACTTTGGTATAAATATAGTTTTTCATAAAACCCAGTTATGGCATTTGCATCGGCAGGCAAAGAATTTTTAAAGAATTTCCTGATGTCTTTTTCATCTTCCTCATTGCGGGCATGGCCATTTTGTACATACCAGCGGTACAACAGCAGCGCAAGGTTAGACAGCCGTGTAACCCTATCTATATGCCCGCTTATGTTGAGAGCTTCTTCCGCAAGTATTTCCGTTTTTTCGAGTGAACTACGGGTTATATGCAGTGTCTCAATTTTTTTTTCAAGTGAAATAACCTGCACAAGAAAATTCATTTTCTGGTTGGTTTTAGCCAGCTCTTTTGCTTTTTCAAGTATGTTCAGGCTTTGTATTTTAAGGCCTTTGTTATAAAGCAGGCGTGCATTGTCAAGATGCTCACTAAGTTTAAGATCTATATTTTCATTGGTTTTTAATAAACGAAGGCTCGCCAGTAATTGTTTGTACAGGTGCGTTTTTAAATTGGATAATTGAGGCTTGGTAATATCACTCAGGCTTTTAAGCAAAACCTTTTCATCATATTCTGAAAGTTTATCCAATGCATCAAACAGGCGAATAATTTTGAGATCTTCTTTGGCAGAACTTCTTTTAATATAAAGTTTAAAATGTCTTTTCTCAGACTTTTCAAGTGAGTGAATTAATTGAAATAATGTATCGGAAAAGAGGTTGGGCATCATTAAAAATTTATCCTGGAAAGCTCAATAGCAAAGGGTTTATAAAAGAAACAATCAGTTCAGCGATAATATATCAGGCTATAAGTTGATTATTTTAAATTGCCGTAAGAGCGTAAGTTCGTTTAATAAATGGGTTACTAATAAAACAGGTAATTGTTGAGGCAGGTAATAATTCGAAGTCTTCCCATTGCAAGCTGTGGTATCAGCACAACACAAACAATTAAAGATTCTCATATCAAGCAATCGTAAAGGCCGTTCTGTTTCCACAGGAGGGCCTGTTTTTTTGAGATTGTGAAAATACTTATTATTACTCATTAGTGAAATTTTTTTTCAACGTGTCTTTTTTTAATACTTTTTATTTGCAGAGGTAACCTTGATTTATTTCCAGGGTTTACTAAAAACAAAAGACCTGCCGGTTGTGACCTGCAAGTCTTAATGAATGTTTTAATAGGGATTTAATTCGGAGGCTTGTATTACAATTTGGCTACAACAATATTTTCATTAACGATTTTGCGTGAGCTTATTTTGTAGACCTGGGTTTTATGCGTTTTGGCTGAAGTTACTTCAACTATTACGGCAAATCCTGAAGCATTTAAATCAGCCTCATCAATATCCAGTTGATATTTTCTGGAGAAATCTACATCCTTTGATTTTAATTTTTCGGAATACAACACATCGAAGTTTTCATCTTTCATACTAATGGAATATGCTTCCCCTTTATTTAAATTCAATTGAAATACAGGGTGGTTTTTGATTTTCCCAATGAATTTTAATTCTATAGGATCTTCAGTTTTTGTAGTAGCAGAAACGACCTGCGATAATCCAATTATACAAAAGGTAAATAAACCTATTGTAATCATTTTTGTTGTTTTGATTGCTTGTTTCATAAAAGTGATTTTTAGATTAAAAATTAAATTAAATTTTTCCTCACTCAGGCAATCATGATGTAAAAGTAGATCGGCAAAAATCAGGATGCAAAAGAACTTATGAGGTTTTTCTTCATCTTAAAAGTGATAATGAGTTGTGAAAACAGTTGCGGGTAAAGGGCTGTATAAAAAAATGTTTGTGATCGCCAAAGATAAATTTGGCCTTTGGAGAGTTGTGATAATTTACCACATAATAAAAGCTACTTAAAAGAATAGGTGAGTGTAGTGTAGTAAAAACCGCCTATTTGCGGACCACCTAAAACTTAATGCCCTGCACCTTTCCTTATTTTAAAAAGATGAAGTACCTGCGGAAAAATAGCATCCATTGTTTCTTCTGCTCCCTTCTGCGAACCTGGTAATGTAAGTACCAGCGTGTCTCCAACAAAACCGGCAACACCTCTTGAAAGCATTGCATAAGGCATACGGTCCTGTCCATAACGCCGGGCTGTTTCCATTATACCGGCAACCGGTTTTTCAATAAGAGGTTCAACTGCATCAGGAGTTATATCCCTTACCGATAAACCAGTGCCACCAGTGAAAATTAGTAACTGATGTTCCGCATTACAAAGCTGTTTTACTTTATCCTGAATCAAATTAAAATCATCTTCAACTACATTATAAGAAACAGTATCAATACCAAATTTTTCAAGTTTTGAAATAATAGTTTTACCTGAAGTATCCTCTTTCTCACCTCTTGAAACTGTATCTGAACATACAACCACAGCCGCTCTTAAATGTTCATATTTTTCTTTTGAAAGTTCAGATTTTCCACCTGATTTATTAACCAGTTTTACTTTGCTGATCTCTATTGATTTGTCAATTGGTTTCAGCATATCATACATTGTAAGTGCGGTTATAGCGGCACCATGCATAGCTTCCACTTCAACACCTGTTTTATAAATTGTATGTACTTCTACGGTAATAATAATCGTTAAGCCATCTACATGATAAGTAATGGCTGTAAACTCAACCGGTAACGGATGACAATCAGGAATGACATCGCTTGTTTTTTTTACAGCCAGCAAACCTGCAGCACGGGCAAACTCAAACACATCACCTTTTGGAACTTTCCGTTGCTGAATGGCATCAATCGTTTCCTGTGCGGATACAGTTACTATGGCTGTAGCAAAGGCTTTGCGAAGCGAAGAAGATTTATGTGTAATGTTAACCATAGTATTGTAATTATGAAACCACTACAAGTCACTCAACCTGGAATTTGTGATGCTGTTTTCTTTCCATTGATAACTTTCATCTTCAAATATTTCTTTACCCCATACAGGTAATTCCGTTTTAATTCTTTCTACCACTTCTTCACATGCAGCAATAGCAGCTTTGCGATGTGGTGATGAAGTAAATACAAACATTGAAATTTCACCTGCCGCAACCTTACCCAAACTGTGATAAATGTGCATGCAGGTAAGTTGGTATTTTGTAAAAATACTTTCTCTTATTACATACATTTTTTCCAACGCCATTTCTTCATAAGTTGTATACTCGATTGCCGCAACTGCTTTTTCATTAATGATATCTTTTCGCACCTGGCCAAGGAAAATACTATGAGCACCAATTTCTGTTTTTGTGCTGTGCTTAGCAATGCTATTTCCAATAAACTCTGGCGTTACAGCACCAGCAACAAAAATATTTTTCGGCTTTTTTTCATTCATATTTAAAAAGATAAATTTTTTTTATCGACTATGTTTATCACAATACCAGTTGTATTATACCTCTTGCAAAATTTATTTTGATATTCCCAATTCATGCAGCCATTTCACAACACCACCTTTCAAACTATACACTTCTTTCGATATACCATATTTATCATGAAGAATTTCTGCTGCATGCAAACTTCTTACACCATGCTGACAAAATAAAATAATTGTTTGTTGCTGAATACCTGAAATTTTTTCTTCAAAAACAGACATTGGTATTTGAAGATTTTTAATATTAGTAACAAGTGGAAGCTCACCTTTTTCCCTTACATCAATAACAATTGCCGATTTTTTTTTACGAAGATGGTGAAATTGCTCTGCATCAATTTCAATAACAGAACTTTGTTGAACATTACAAAGATTGTAATAATTCATGGCAAGGAAAGAAGCTTCATCTTTTGGGATTAATTCTTTACCTGCTTCGGATTCAGATAAGTTTACTTCATATATTTCATGTGTTAGTATGTTATAAGTAAGCAGTTTGTTTATTAATGGTTTACCGATATTGGTTATTAATTTAATAGCTTCTGCAGCCTGCATAGTTCCAATAATACCAGGCAGTACTCCTAACACACCGGCTTCTGTGCAACTCAGTACTTCGCCATCTGCCGGAGGGTTCGGAAAAAGATCACGATAATTAATTGATTTTCCTTTATCATCTTTTACATTGAACACTGCGATCTGGCCCTCGTATTGGGATACGGCGGCATGTATAAGAGGTTTGTTTAACAAGACACAAGCATCGTTGATCATATAACGTGATGCAAAATTATCTGTCCCATCTATTACATAGTCATATTCAGAAAGAATGTTTAAGGCATTGGTGTTTTGTAATCTCAGTGCATGAGTAATGATTTTTATTTCAGGATTTAAGCGGTGTAACTTTAAAGTGGCCACATCCACTTTAAGTAAGCCAATGTCATCTGATGAATACAAAACCTGCCGGTGTAAATTTGACAATGAAATCATGTCTTCATCCACAATACCAATAGTGCCAACACCAGCCGCTGCCAGGTATTGCAGAGCAGGGCAACCTAAACCACCTGCACCAATAACCAATACTTTAGCCTCCATTAATTTTTGCTGGCCTGTCTCGCCAAAACCTTTTAAAATTATCTGACGTTGGTATCTTTCGTATAAATTATTTGCTATCATTTTTATCCGCCTGAAAAAGGTGGCAGTAAAGCTATGATGCTGCCTTCCGTTAGCATTGTATTTGAAGTAACGATTTGTTTATCTAATGCGATCACATATTTTTTATCCGCCAGGGCAGGATATAGTTTATGTAATTCGTTCTTTAGGTTATTGGTATCAGCGTTAGAGTTAAGCGTAAACTCATTGTTATCAATGATGTCAGTAAGTTGTCCAAATACAATAATTTTTACCTTCATATTTTGTAAAATTACTTTACTTGATTATTATTTGAGCAGATTTAAAAAGCCTTGAGGAATAGACAGAATAAGAATTTAATTAGCTCCAATGGTTTATAAACTGCCCTTTGCACCATCAGGCATAAGTAAATAATAATTTATAAGCAGCCAAAGCCAGTACACATGCCAGTACATTTTTTAAAATAGTTTGAGGAAAACGAAATGAGCCTAAATAAGCGCCACATATTCCACCTATAAAAGCAATGGCAACATAAGCCAACATATCAGTGCTGAACTGAATACCTTTTGTAAGTTGTCCGCCAAGACCGGCAATTGAATTCACAAAAATAAAAAGAGCACTTATTGCGGCTGTTTGTTTTTGATCAGTCCATTTGAGCAGCAGCAGCACAGGCGATAAAATGATGCCACCACCAATGCCAATCATTCCTGATAAAAAGCCAATCACTCCACCAATTAGGAGAGATAAGCCTATAGAAGATGGTTTTAAATCTTTTGGATCAACATTCTTGAAAAAGAAAAAACGAATGACAGGGATAAGCAGCAATACGCCTAATATTTTTTTATAAATCAGACTGTCTATCGAAATAGTCCCTCCTAAAAATGATAGCGGAATTGAAGCCAGTGCAAAGGGCAGAAAAGTTTTCCATTTAAAAAAGCCTCCTCTGTAAAATTGGATAAATGAAACTGATGAAACAAAAAGATTTAATAACAATGCAGTAGGTTTCATCACGGCAGGAGCAACACTGAATAAAGCCATCAGCGCTAAATATCCGCTTGCACCGCCATGCCCTACCGAGGCATAAAGCAGTGCAACAAAAAATAGCAGTGCATAAAATAAGAGGATGCTTTCTCCCATACTTTAATTAAAACCTGGTAATAAATAAACTTCTGCTGTTTCACCTGCTTTGCAATCCACTCTTTCCTCTTCCAAACAAATTAAGCAATTGGCCTGGGCAAAAGAGCTTAACCGAAAAGATTCCTGTGCACCCAAAGGCATTACATTTCCATTTACAAAATGTCCTTTTAAAAAATGAGTAAGTCCGGCAGGCTTGTTATAATTTTTGGTCAGTAATGCCGATACTTTTTTAATGCTGGAATTTTTACAAGATAATTTTTCGAGTGCCGGCAATACATAATTATAAAAACAACTCAGCACTGATGATGGATTACCCGGCAATCCAAATACAGGTTTCAAATTTTTCATTCCAAAGTAAAGAGGCTTACCCGGTCGTTGTTTTACCTTATGAAAACCTTGCTCCACATCACATTGTTTTGTTGCTTCTATAACAAAATCATAATCTCCAACACTTACTCCTCCGGTCAGTAACACTACATCACTTTTGGCTAATGCGTCTTTCAAAATGTTTTTCAGAGTATTCAAATCATCATCTGCCTCAAATACATGTACAGTTTTAATTCCTGCTTGTTGCAAAGCTGCTCTCAAAGAATAAGAATTTGATTCGTATACCTGCCCCACAGACAATGCCTTGCCGGGAGTTTGTAATTCTTTTCCGGTAACAATAATGCTAACAACTGGCATTGGATAAACAAAAATTTTGCTTACGCCAATACCTGCCAGGAAGCCAATGGCTGCAGGAGATAAATAGCAGCCTTGTTTAACAGCAAGACTGCCCGCTTTTATTTCTGCACCCTTATGGCGAACATTATTGCCTTGCTTTAAGCTTTCGTCTGTGAAAAAAAGTTGATTATTTTGATTCACTATTTTTTCCTGCATTACCACTGTATCAGCGCCTCCAGGTAATGGAGCCCCGGTAAAGATGCGAGCCGCTTCGCCTGTTTGTATAAATAAATTTTCAGAACTGCCTGCCGCTATTTCACCAGTGATTTTTAATGAAGAATTTTTATCAGCGAATCTGATAGCATAGCCATCCATTGAAGATTGTTCAAACGCAGGAATATCAATCGTTGCAAAAACATCCTGCGCTAATACATGATTTGCAACTTCTGTAAGAGGAAGTTCAACAGGTGCTAACGGCGATATGCTTTTTGTAATAATTGCTTTAGCTTCTGAAACAGATATCATAGCGATAAATAAATTATCCTCCAATGGTAATCATACTTCTGTTATGAATAGTGTCGGCTTCCAGCATTTCAAAGGTTCCTGAAAACTGTCCGCCTAATTCTTTTGCTTTGCTTTGAATAGACGCATATATGAGTGGTAATACATCTTCTCCATTGCGTAACGCTGAAAGCAAATCAGTTTCTCCTTTGGAGAAAAGGCAGTTCTTTAATTTGCCATCTGCTGTTAAACGCATCCTGTTACAGGTACTGCAGAAAGGTGCACTCATAGTACTTATTACTGCAAATGAACCAACATGACCAGGTACCATAAAATGTTTAGCGGTATCATTAGCTTCGCCTTGTAAAGGAAGAAAAGAATATTGCTTACCAATCACGGTTAGTATTTCCTGTAATGAAAAAACTTTATTACTTGTCCACCGGTTGCCACTAAATGGCATAAATTCTATAAAGCGAACCTGTACCGGTATATGCGTTGTCCAGGCGATAAAATCATTTATCTCATCTTCATTAAAGCCTTTCATAACCACTGCATTTATTTTTACATTGAACTGATGATGCAGTAATAATTCAATATTGCCTCTTACCTGGTGAAATAAATCACGACGGGTAACGAGTAAGAACTTATCAGGTTGAAGTGTATCAAGGCTGATATTAATAGTGCGGATGTTGGCTTCTTTTAATGTAGCCAGATGTTCGTGAATGCGGGTCCCATTTGTAGTAATAGCAAGTTCTGCGGGCAACTTTCCCAATGATGAAATAATGCTGGCTGCATCCTTACGCACTAAGGGTTCGCCACCAGTAAGCCTTATTTTTTTTACACCCTGGTCAACAAATATTTTAGCCAACGTTTCTATTTCATGAGGCTGCATTAACCGTGATGCAGGTGTGAAATCATAGTCTTCTTCAGGCATACAATAAAAGCAACGAAGGTTACAATTATCAGTAAGAGATATTCGCAGGTAATCGTGTACACGGTTGAAAGAATCTTTTATCATAATTAAGTTACCTCTTCTTCGGTTTCTTTCCTATCAGCTTAATCCTTTTTATTTGCCAGAAAAAGAAAATTTTTAGTCCTGGAAAGTGAAACAAAGTTTTTATGTATTATAAATCTTTAGCAATCTATATTTTTTGTAATGACAATAAATTTTTATAATCTTCTTCTGTGTCAATATCAATGTTACCCCGTGGAAAAAAAACAGTTGCAAGATCATCTTTGTTTGTCTTAATCAGGCTTTTTGCTCCTTCGCTTCCTTTCAAATCTTGCAGGCGTTTAAAATATTTTTGGCCGAATAAAACAGGCGTTCCGATTGTATCTGCATAGCTACAGGCAACAATGCCTTTTAGTGTTTCCTCTTTCTTTGATATCATCTCACAAAATAATTCTGCTGATACAAAAGGCTGATCGCAAACAGATATTATCACATTTTTAAAATTATCATTAAGGGATAACATTTTTGTAATTCCTGCAACGATTCCTGAGGCCATCCCCTCTTGCCAAAATTGATTATACACTATCGTAAGTTCTTTATTATTTTCTAAAGTTAATGAAACCTCTTCTGCATTTGCACCTGTTAGCAAATTATGGGGAGACGAAGCACAGTTGAACGAAGGCCAAACAGCTACCATTATTAATGCTGCACCCGTAAAAATTAAACATACCTAAGAGACTGTATATGATAAACGTTGGGCAAATCCCGTAACAAGAACACTTGCTGATTATCATGTGCCGGTAAACTTAGATGTACCACCAATTGATGTTTATTTCATTGGCACTCCTGACCCTCACATTTCTAAAATTGGTGCAAGAGGAATCGGAGAAATTGGTGTTACAGGTGTTGCCGCTGCCATAGCGAATGCTGTATTTAATGCAACAGGTAAACGTTTGCGGGATTTGCCATTAACTCCTGATAAATTATTGATATAGTTATTATTTAAAATAGCTTAAAAGCTTAATTTAATTGAAGCCATTAAATTCGATGGTGATGGTAGTGCCTATCAAACAAATGTCGAACTC
>JBDTYU010000091.1:0-5039 GCA_040005535.1 Ginsengibacter sp.
AAAGAAGAATATTTTAAATCCAGGAAATGAAAATTTTTCTTGATGCTAATATTTTAGTTTCCGTTTTAAATAAAGAATATCCATCATTCACTTACACTTCCCGTATCATAAGTCTTGCCGACAAAAGAAAATTTTCTTTATTTACTTCACCAGTATGTCTGGCAATCGCTTTTTATTTTGCTGAGAAAAAATATAAAAGCATTTCAGCAAAAAGTAAAATTCAAATTTTATGTGAGCACATAAATATTGCACCTGCAAATAAAAGTACAGTTTTGCATTCTCTCCAAAACCCTGCTGTTAATGATTTTGAAGATGGGCTTGAATATTATTCTGCAGTAGAGAGCAAGTGCGATTGCATCATTACAGAAGATATTAATGATTTTTATTTTTCAAAGATTGAAGTATTGAACAGTGAAAGTTTTTTTGAAAAATACCTGCTCTGTTAAGAACCAATTAGCCAATAGCCAATTAGCTATTTACTTCATTTTACCCTATTTTTGCCTCCCAAAAAATTAAGTAATATACTGATATGGATAATTTGTTTTTCGTAATTCCGGCGATGGGTATTGTTGGTTTACTTTATACATTCGTGAAATTTTCCTGGGTAAATAAACAGGATGCGGGTAATGCGAAAATGAAGGAAATAAGCACCTACATTGCTGATGGTGCAATGGCTTTCCTGAAAGCTGAATATAAAATTCTTACTTACTTCGTAATTATTGGTGCATTATTGCTGGGCATTATGGGTGTAAGCAGTGCGAACAGTCACTGGAGTATAGCCCTTGCATTTATAATGGGTGCAGTAATGAGTGCTCTTGCGGGTTTCATAGGAATGAAGGTTGCTACTAAAGCAAATGTACGAACGGCGCAGGCTGCACGTACGAGTCTTGCAAAAGCATTGCAGGTTTCGTTTACCGGTGGTAGTGTTATGGGTCTTGGGGTTGCGGGCCTTGCCGTATTGGGGTTAGGCGGATTGTTTATTATTTTAAAAATGATTTTCGCTTCTAATGCAAGTGTTGACAGTCTTGAAATGGAGAAGACGATAGAGATACTTACAGGCTTCAGTCTTGGTGCTGAAAGTATCGCTTTGTTTGCACGTGTGGGTGGTGGTATTTATACAAAGGCAGCCGATGTAGGTGCAGACCTGGTTGGAAAAGTAGAGGCTGGTATTCCTGAGGATGATCCACGCAATCCGGCTACTATAGCGGATAATGTGGGTGATAATGTTGGTGATGTTGCAGGTATGGGCGCAGATCTTTTCGGTTCTTATGTTGCAACTGTTCTTGCAACAATGGTATTGGGAAGAGAAACTTTTTCTGCTGACAGATTTGGTGGAATGGCTCCAATTTTATTACCAATGCTTATTGCTTCAATGGGTATTTTGTTTTCAATTGCAGGAACCTTCTTTGTAAAAATATCTGATAGCTCAGGGCTTCATACATCTGTAGTTCAGAAAGCACTGAATATGGGTAATTGGGGTTCTATCGTTTTAAGTGCCATTGCTTCTTACTTTTTAGTGATATGGCTTCTTCCGGATAATGATATGGTTTTAAGAAATTATCACTTTACAAAATATGGTGTGTATGGTGCAATTTTCGTAGGGCTTGTAGTGGGCACGCTTATGAGCATCATTACAGAGTACTATACGGCAATGGGTAAACGCCCGGTTATGAGTATTGTAAGGCAATCCTCAACAGGCCATGCAACGAACATAATTGGTGGTCTTGCAGTAGGTATGGAAAGTACCTTATTCCCCATTTTAGTGCTGGCTTCGGGTATCTATATGTCTTATTGGTGTGCAGGATTATATGGTGTTGCAATTGCTGCCGCGGGGATGATGTCAACTACTGCAATGCAATTAGCTATTGATGCATTTGGACCAATAGCAGATAATGCGGGGGGCATTGCAGAAATGTGTGAATTGCCAAAAGAAGTGCGTGAAAAGACAGACATACTGGATGCGGTAGGAAATACGACAGCGGCTACCGGCAAAGGTTTTGCAATTGCTTCTGCTGCATTAACGGCATTGGCTCTTTTCGCTGCATTTGTTGGCATTGCGAAAATTGATGGCATTGATATTTATCGTGCAGATGTACTTGCCGGATTATTTGTTGGTGCGATGATACCATTTATATTTTCATCTCTTGCGATTCGTGCAGTAGGTGAAGCGGCAATGGCAATGGTTGAAGAAGTACGCAGGCAATTTCGTACGATACCGGGTATTATGGAAGGAACAGGAAAACCTGAGTATGAAAAATGTGTTGCCATTTCAACAGATGCTTCAATAAAAAAAATGATGCTGCCTGGGGCTATTGCTTTAATATCTCCATTGATTATAGGTTTTATTTTTGGGCCTGAAGTATTAGGCGGATTTCTTGCAGGTGCAACCGTTAGCGGTGTATTGATGGGTATGTTTCAGAACAATGCGGGTGGTGCATGGGACAATGCAAAAAAATCATTTGAAAAAGGTGCGGTCATAAATAATGAAACTTATTATAAAGGTTCTGAACCTCACAAAGCATCTGTGACCGGTGATACAGTGGGTGATCCTTTTAAAGATACTTCCGGGCCGAGTATGAATATTTTAATTAAGCTGATGAGTATTATCTCTTTGGTTATAGCCCCTACCCTTGCAAAAATTCATCAAACAAGCATTGAAAAAAACAGGCAGCTTAAAATGGAAAATCTAAGAATGCTGGAAAAAAATACAATGGGTGTTCACTCAGAAAATCAACAAAAAGTGTGGGCTTTGGAAAGCAGTAGTGTTGCTAACCGAAATACTATAGAAGATGATGTAACTAAATTATTAGATCAATTAGAAACAAATAAGCTTATTGATAAATCTACCAATAATGTTTCAACCCGTAATAACTGGCTTTACATTGATGATGTAAAACAATCCCCTGAAGTTAATAACAAATATAAAAGATATTTTAACGGTAAAGGTGATTTTATAACAAAGCAAAGCTATCAATAAGCGAATATGAATAGGGAGTTCAAATTATTTTACACGACACAGAAAGATAAAGTTTCCTGAATTTTTATGTACGATGTCGCATGATTTTTTTAGCGGGATTGCCATACAATGATGATCGCCGTCAGCTAATTAAAATTTTTAAAAGTTCTTTAATTCCCTCTGTTGCAGATTTTTCTATTACATGAAAATTATGGTGTGCCGGAATATATGGCGGTTGTTTGTCAATAATGTATTTTGGAACATCATAAGGAAGATAATCTATCAAACCTGCTGCAGGATATACTTGCAGCGATGTTCCCGCCAGCACAAAAACATCGGCGCCTGACATAATAATTCTTGCATTTATAATCTCAGGCACCTGTTCATTGAACCAAACCACCTGGGGCCGAAACTGAGTTTCATCAGGAGCCATGTCTCCTAAATTAATATTTCCTGTTATTTCGTAAAAAGTCTTTTCATCTTTTTCTCCACGCATTTTAAAAATTTCTCCATGAAGATGCAGAACATTTTTTGAGCCCGCTCTTTCATGCAAATCATCAATGTTTTGTGTGATCACTGTTACATTAAAATGTTCCTGGAGGTGTGCAATACCTTTGTGTGCTTCATTAGGTAAAGCATTGGCAACATCTCTTCTTCTCATGTTATAAAAATCAAGTACAAGCTTTGGATTTTTTTTCCAGCCTTCAGGAGTAGCAACTTCATAAACATCGTATCCCATCCAAAGTCCATCACTGTCACGAAAAGTTTTTAAGCCACTCTCTGCGCTGATACCCGCACCCGTAAGTACAATCAAATTTTTCATGGAACAAACTTACAACTTCTGTTTAGCCGCCGAATGGACAATAGGCAATGGCACAGCAATTCAGCAATCAAACAATTTAACAATTCCCATTTTCACAAAAATTATTCACCTGCCAATTCCATAATTATTTTCCATTCTTTTTCCGTTACTGGCTGAACAGATAATCTTCCTAAACGAACAAGCGCCATATCTTGTAAACGCTTGTCTGCTTTGATTTGCGCAAGGCTTACAGGATGTTTTATTTTTTTATACGGTTTAAGATCAACTGCTACCCAATTAATATCTTCCGTAGTTGGGTCCTGGTAAGCTTCTTTATCAACCTTTGCAATACCAACAATTTCCATTCCTTCATTACTATGATAATATAAAACTTCATCCCCTTTTTTCATTGATCGTAAATGAATTCTCGCTGCATAATTTCTCACACCATCCCACGTTGTTTTTTTATCTTTTACTAATTGCTCCCAGCCATAAGTGGAAGGTTCCGATTTTACAAGCCAGTAGTTCATAAATAATTTTTTGAGTAAGTATAATATGTTAGTTGGAACGACTTGACAAATTTACAGATATACTTAAATAAAATATGTTTGATAAAAATTATTTAAAAAAAATTGGTCTTATAAAAAGAATTTTTTCTCCAAAATGAGTAAATCTGTAACCCTAGAGCCACATAATTGTTATAATGTAATATTTGTTATAAAGCGCATTTGTTTAATGATCATGCTTGATTTTTATTATAACGTTAAACAAGATTGAAAAAAATTGCATCATTCTGAAACCAGCTCCCAAAGCCGATAATCATGGATTTGTAAGATTAATATTAACTGAAAAAAAATTAAAAATTTTTTTATGGAAGGTAAAATAATACTTTCCAAATCTACGTTAATGATATATTCGTAAATCATTCCTGTATTTAGTTTTAAACTACTTCACAATTATTATCCTTATTATTTATTTAAACATTAAAAAAAATGAAACGCAAGAAACTTTTGTTTTCAGTTATTGCTGCCTTAACACTCGTTACGGGCGGTATAATTTATGCCTCTGACCACATTGATGCTCCTTCTGTAACGGGTAAATCAACAGACATTACCGATTTGTATGTATTCCAGGGAGCTAATACTTCTAACCTGGTTTTAGTTGGTAACACCCAGGGATTACTTACTCCTGCAACTACAGGTGCTGCAAAATTTGATGAAAACACTCTCATTCAATTTAGTATTGACAACAATAATGACAATATTGAAGACCTGGTAATTC
>JBDTYU010000092.1:0-6950 GCA_040005535.1 Ginsengibacter sp.
TTATCACAAAAGCCGGGGTTGAAAAATTAAGGATTAAATGATAAACCCCGGATGGCATAATAATGAGTTAAGGTATTGAAGATTTTATCATTGTGTCTTTAATATTATTTTGTTTTGATTGATACAGGTCATATTGAAACGAAAATTGGAATAAGGTGAAACTTATAAAGCAAATTGTAAGATTAGGTTTAAATTGTATTAATTAAGTTCACTCAATCATAATATATGTCTCAACCTAAAAAGAGAAAACGATCGCACCATACCGATACACCAAAAATTGAAAGAGGTATAACATATTCACGGATTATTCCTGTTGCAATAATTATTTTTATATTATTCGGAACAGGAATTGCTTTTTTTGCGGCAGGCCTTAACACAGTATGGTTAATAATTGGAGCTGTTATTGGGGGCGCTTGCGGATTTTTATTCGGTTACCTTCTCGCTAAAGGACTTTCAAAAAAGTAAGCACTTTTACATTCGCTTTTATTAGGACTAAATAGAGTCTCTGCTATAGTATGAGTGATGAAAATATTTAATGACCAAGAACATTTTTATGTAAGAGCAATCCTAAATTTAAAAAGACAAAATAATTATTTTATGTTGAAGATTATCGAAGAAACAAAGAACTTGTAACTTAATGACACATGTCTGACACAGACAGTTAAACAAATGTTATTCAAATATTACAAGACACCCTTACTAAATAATATCATAGAACTTTAGATAAATCTATAAAGCGGAATGAATAAATTATTATTAATTTCTTTTTGTTTTATTGCAAGCTCTTTTACAAAGTGGGAGCCGGACTTTACTTCCGCAATAAAAATAGCCAAAGAAAAACACCAGCTTATTTTAATAAATTTTTCAGGCTCAGATTGGTGCGGACCTTGTATCCGTATGCGTAATGAGATATTCGAAAATGAAACTTTCTCAAAGATGACAGATACCTGCCTCGTTTTGGTAAATGCAGATTTTCCCCGCAACAAAAAGAATCAGCTTAGCAAGCTATTGATAAAGCAAAACGACATGCTTGCTGATAAATATAACCAAATGGATTATTTCCTTACACGGTTTTGGTAACTGCCGAAGGTAAAGTAGTAAAAGCCTGGGATGGATTGCCTAAAGAAAACCCGGAGGAATTTACAACAGAGGTAAAAATGATTTGTGATACAAATAAGTAACCTTAAGGAGCAACAACAGAAATTCAAAAAAGCCATGCGGTTGATGGGCAACTCTTTTGAAATAACTGTCGTTGGCCATGATAAGTTTTGGGCAGATGAATGTATTGATGATGCTGTTAACGAGATTAAACGTATTGAAAAACTTTTAACGACTTTTGATAATAACAGCCAGACTAATCAAATTAATAATGGGGCTGGTGTGCACGCTGTAAAGGTAGATAGAGAAGTCTTTGAACTTATTCAGCGATCACTTCGTATTTCAGATATTACACAAGGCGCCTTCGATATCACTTATGGTTCTATTGATAAAAGTCTTTGGAATTTTGATAGAACGATGACGGCATTGCCAGATAGTGAAACTGCAAAATCTATGGTGCACCTCGTTAATTATAAAAATGTTTTGCTCAATGAAAAAGATTGTACGGTAATGCTTAAGGAACCGGGTATGAGGATAGGCTTTGGAGGTATAGGTAAAGGATACGCTGCAGAAATGGCGAAGAATTTATTGAAAAAAAAAGGTGTGCAAAGTGGTGTAGTAAATGCATCGGGAGATCTTACAGCATGGGGCTTACAGGCAAATAAAAAACCGTGGACAATTGGCATTGCAGATCCGGATAATGCACGCCAGGCATTCTCCTGTTTAAACATAACCGAAATGGCCGTTGCTACATCTGGCAATTATGAAAAATATGTATTGATAGATGGTAAAAAATATTCTCATACAGTGAGCCCAAAAACCGGGCTGCCAATTACAGGAATTAAAAGTGTAACCGTTATAACGCCTAATGCAGAGATTGCTGATGCCATGACAACACCTGTAATGATCATGGGTATAAAAGCAGGCTTAAATCTCATTAACCAAATGAAAAATATTGATTGCATAATTATTGACGACAACAATAAAGTTTACTCATCAAAAAACATCAACTTAAAATGAAGCCTTTGAAAATTGCTTTATCTTCTACCTGTACTGTATTGCTTGCAGCGATTATGTGCTCTTCATGTACAACTGTAAAACCCTATCAAAAAAATAAATTGAATGATGCTGAAATGATATTAAGTAATCGTAAGGTTGAAAAAACAGAACTAAATTTTCAATCATACAGAGAAGGCGCTTCTGGGGCAAACGCAGGAAAGAGCGGCGGTGGATGTGGATGTAACTAATGCTTAAAACTAATAACGGAGTTAATAAAAATGAAGAGAATATTTCTAACAGCATTAGGCCTGGGTTTGCTTCTAACAAGTCTTAAGGCACAAACTGCAACTACTGATTCCACAGAATATAAAAGCAGGAAATTAAAAATTGATGAAATAAATCTTGTATCAAGCTATTATTCGCAAAACGGCCACAATGCTGCTGTTACGGGAGGCATAGGTTCGGAAAAACTGAATGATATTGCTAATATTATTGATGTTAATTTTATCAGGTATGACAGGCATTCCCGTAAACATACCTTGGCTGCAGATCTCGGCATTGACTATTACACCTCCGCCTCTTCTGACCTGATAGATCTCGAAGCTAATTCGTCTGCCTCTCACGCCGATGCACGAATTTATCCTTCAATAAATTATACAATTGAAAATGAATCCAAAGGTACAACCATAGGCGCGGGCCTTTCATATTCTAATGAAACTGATTATCGATCTTATGGTGGGAACTTTAGTTTCTCTAAAAAAACAAAAAATAAAAACGGCGAGTTTACGATAAAGCTTCAAACTTATTTAGACCATGTAAGCATAATAAAACCAATTGAATTAAGAACACCACAAGACAAGGGTTTTGGACATTATCTTAAATCTCCAAGAAATACAGTTGTGGGTTCAATATCTTATTCGCAAATTATTAATGAGCGGTTACAGATTATCTTCCTGGCAGATATAATTGGCCAGCAGGGTTATTTAAGCCTTCCGTTTCACCGTGTGTATTTTAATGATTCTTCTGTTCACCAGGAAAATTTACCGAACAACAGATTAAAAATTCCTTTAGGTTTTAGAGCTAATTATTTTTTTGGTGATAAGGTTATTATCAAAGCTTACTATCGGTTTTATCATGATGACTGGGGTTTAACAGCCCATACTGCAGATGTTGAAGTGCCTGTAAAGATTACGTCATTTATTTCAGTAAGCCCATTCTACAGATACTATAATCAGTCATCAATAAAATATTTTGCGCCTTATGAGTTACACACTATAAAAGATCAGTACTATACAAGTAATTACGATCTGTCAAAATTCAACAGCAATTTTTATGGGGCGGGTATTCGTGTTGCGCCGCCAAAAGGTGTATTTGGTAAACAGCATTTTAGTATGATAGAATTACGGTATGGTCATTACACAAAAAATATAGGTATGAATTCAGATATCATATCAATGAATTTGAAATTCAAATAATGCTGATAAAAAAACAGGTAGTTACAAAGAGAATCGTCTTTTGTTAACGATAGGAGGGATAAATTATAACGTCATATACACGCATCGGAAGATTTGCTTTTGCAACATCCAGTGCACTCACTACCTTTTGGCTAAACATTTTATCGTCAAAACAATTACTGCAACTAAGCATTACCGCAGTTTTATTGAAATCAATTTTTCCTTTTTCCTTTGGTTTTACCATAAAAGCCAACTCTGATTCATTACCATAAATATCAAAATCCATTTCATTAATCTTCAGGAGTTCTTTTATTGGCATACCCGCATGAATACCGTTTTTAAATTGCCACTCATTATTTCCGGTAAGAGGATTGTTCAATTGAGCTCCTGCTGTAGGAAGCACATTGGTTACCAGGATATACTCAAGATTATTAAGATTATTTTCATCTCCCCAAACAAAAACTGCCTGGCGCCGGGTGCCACTAAATAAAACAGAACACTTTTTTAATTGTTTTTCAGAAAAATAATACATGTCTTTTTTTACATTCTGTTCTCCAAAAAAGCTAGTAAGAAATTCGTGAGAATCAAATTGGAGCAGCTCTTCCGCATACATTACAGAGGAAGGTATTTCTTTCTCCTGTAATTTGAAAGCGTAATGCTGAATTCCATCCTGCACCTCCGGAGTTGCCTCGATCGTTGTATTCCCTTTTTGAAAAAGTATTGAAGATTCTTTATTTACATTTTTCCTGGGATCATAAAAAAAACCTGTTTTTATTAAACATTTTTGGCCATCCAGGTATTCAGTCAGAGATGAAGTGTGTAACGTAAAATATTTTGAATAATCTTTTAGATAAATATCAATACTTCTTTTCGGCCCAATATCTGTTTTATTTGCCTTAACTTTTTGAACGAAGCTGGCTCCTACTGTATCACCATCTGATTTGCTGCTGGAAAGGATAAATCCCTTCTTGTGCATAAAGTGATCAATATTTTTTGATTGGGTTAAACCTAAAGAAAGGAGGTCATTAACGGTAAATGACTGGCTATGCGTATTACCTGCGATAAAATTTTGCAGAATAAGAATAAGTATAATTCTCCTCATCAGTTATTTTTTTAGTAATGAAAATTGGCTGAGTGGCTTTAAAAGGATGAGGAGAGGTTGCTTGAACCAGATGGATACTGGTATATGAGAATAGAAAGCGCCAAAAATAGTATTTTTTTTTACAAATTCAAAATTCCAAAGAATAATTGGATTTAAATCTTCAAGAATCTTCATCTTAAAATATAATCAACAAAATTATTTACCAGCTTAATCATTACTTTGATAAACAAAAATATTTAACCGGGTTACTATTTAAGGTTAACAGCATAAACCTTAAACATAAAATAATTACGTATCACGATTATTTAAACTTAGCATTTACAAGATAGCATTGAAGTAAATTTTATTAGTGAACAAACTAAATAATTAACTGTATCCAAAAAATATAATGACAGCAGAACAAGAGCGCCTTGCGAATAATTTATCAAAAAAAGTTCCGCTTGAGCAGTGGGGGCCTTACCTGAGTGAACGCCAGTGGGGGACAGTGCGTGAAGATTATGGACCCCTCGGAGATGCATGGAATTATTTTCCTTATGATCATGCACATTGCAGGGCTTACCTGTGGGGAGAAGATGGACTGGCGGGGATATCAGATTTGTTTCAAAATCTTTGCTTTGCAATTACGTTGTGGAACCGTAAAGACCACATTTTAAAAGAACGGCTTTTTGGGCTCGGAAACAATGATGGTAATCATGGAGAAGATGTAAAGGAATTATATTATTATCTCGATAATATTCCTACGCATTATTATATGGAATATTTATATAAATATCCTCAGCAGGAATTTCCGTATGAAGATATAAAAAGGGAAAACCGGCAACGATCAAAAAATGAAGCTGAATATGAAATTCTCGATACAGGTATTTTCAACAACAATGAATATTTTGATGTGTACGTAACATACGCCAAGCAGGACTCGCAGGATATCTTTATCAAAATAAATATTCATAACCGCTATACAAAAAGCGCCGGCATAACGGTTTTGCCGACATTATGGTTTTATAATAGGTCAAGCAATCAAAATCTTACAGAAAAACCAGTAATTGCTGACTACAATAAAACCACAGTAAAAGCTACGCATCAACGGCTGGGTACTTATTATTTATATTTTCAACCAACCCGTGCTACATTTTATACAGAGAATGAAACCAATACAGAATTAGTTTCAGGGATACCAAATGCAACTCCATTTGTAAAGGATGCATTTCATGATGCCATTGTACATAAAAAAAATGTGAGGGCGCTTCGCAAAAAAACTTCAGGGACGAAATTTGCTCCTGTGTATGATTATACAATTGCAGGCGGCGAATCAAAAACCATCTACCTGCGCCTTAGCAATAAGGAACTTGATAATGCTTTTAATGAAGGCTTTGAAAATATATTTTCATCACGCAAAGCGGAAGCGGATGAGTTTTATAATACTATTCTTCCTACTGATACTCCTGCTGAAATGAAGGGTATACAGCGCCAGGCACTTGCCGGTATGCTATGGAGTAAACAATATTATCACTATGATGTAGAAAGATGGCTTACCACCAGCGATGGTATTACACCGGTAAACGCAGGCAAACTCAATGGGCGTAATCATGAATGGAAGCATCTTAAAAATCAGAATATAATTTTAATGCCCGATAAATGGGAGTATCCCTGGTATGCAGCCTGGGATCTTGCTTTTCATTGTATACCGATGGCCATGCTTGATGCAGGTTTTGCCAAAGATCAGTTGTTACTGATCATGAGAGAATGGTATATGAAACCTGATGGCCAGCTTCCGGCTTATGAATGGCATTTCAGCGATGTAAATCCACCTGTTCAGGCATGGGCGGCCTTACAGGTTTACAGGATAGAGAAATCCATGACCGGCAAAGAAGATATTTCTTTTTTAAAGAAAATATTTCACAAGCTCATTATCAATTTTACCTGGTGGATCAACAGGAAAGATGCCAGCGGAAATAATATTTTTCAGGGAGGATTTCTAGGGCTGGATAATATCGGCGTATTTAACCGGAGCATAGAAACACCCGGAAACAACCGGCTGGAGCAGGCTAACGGAACAAGCTGGATGGGTATGTATGCATTGAATATGATGGATATGGCTTTGGAGATTGCTATGGTTGATGAAACTTTTGAAGATACCGCCACCAAATTTTTTGAACACTTTGTATTAATTGCTGAAGCATTAAATCAACACGGCTTGTGGAATGACGAGGATAAATTTTTTTACGATATACTCTCTACTCCAGCAGGCAACCAGATACATTTGCGCATACAATCAATAGTAGGCATTACCACATTAT
>JBDTYU010000093.1:0-4180 GCA_040005535.1 Ginsengibacter sp.
ACAATGGATAAAAAAGAAAAGCTATTAATTGTTGCTGCGTTAATTGTTACATTAATTGCCGGTGTTTTACATTACATTCATGCGAATGCAGTGCTTGGATTTACAATAACTGCAGCAGCGCTTGCCATGCTGGCAATGATTGTTGGCGACGCAACGGAGCAACTGGGAAGCCGGATGGGGCCAGGTCCTACGGGTATTTTACAATCTGCCCTGGGAAACCTGCCAGAATTATTTGTATGCATTTTTGCTTTAAGAGCAGGGCTTGATAAAGTTGTACAGGCAGCATTAATCGGATCTATTTTAGGAAACTCATTATTGGTTTTTGGTCTTGCATTATTTATAGGGGGACTTAAGAACGGAACGCAACATTTTAATTCCGGGCCGCCAAAAATGATTGCTACCTTAATGATACTGGCGTTTGCTGCATTGGCAATTCCAACACTAACAAAATTGTTGCATACATCAGCCGCCCGTCACATTAATTCTTTAAATATCTTCGTTGCAGTTGTTTTATTATTAATATTTATAGCCAGTCTTTATTTCTCTATAAAGAGTGATAAAACAGTAGTAATTCCAAAACCAGATGCAGGAATTACACATAAGGCATGGACGCTTGGGGTAACTTTGATAGTGCTTACCGGGGCAGCGGTTGGGGCTGCCTTCGTTTCAGATTGGTTTGTAGAAGCACTCACACCGGCAATGAAAGCATTAGGAATTAATGAAACATTTTCAGGGCTTGTAATTGTTGCCATTGCCGGCAATGCAATAGAAAATGTTGTAGGTATTCAACTTGCTTATCGCAACCAGTCTGATTATTCGGTAAGTGTCATATTAAACAGTTCTCTCCAGGTAGCACTTGGATTATTTCCATTACTCGTTTTACTCTCATTTTTTTTAGGCGGTGCAATACTTTCTTTTGTATTAACACCTATGTTACTTGCCTGCCTGGCATTAGCAGTAATAGTAAGTGCATTTATTGTTTTTGATGGGGAATCAATTTGGCTTGAAGGCCTGGCATTGATCGGTCTTTATTGCCTCATTGCGGCTGCTTTCTGGTGGGGATAGTTTGGGATATAAAATTCAAAATTTTATCCGTTGATTGGGAAAGACGGATCACCATGCATATGATGTTTCTTCATTCTTATACAGGACTCATTCATTTTTCCCTTTGAATTAATATGTAAAAAAAAAGGAAACAATATTGAACAGCAGCTCATAAAATCAAATAAAAATCATGAGTTTTTCGTCGTAAATTCAATGTTTAATGGTTGCGCAAAAAAATGTTCTACATGAAAAATATAATTTTAAAAAGAAACGCATTTGTAGCCTATACATTTTGCGTTATAAGCCTGTTGTCTTGTGAAAAGAAATCGAATTCATCTAATAATCAACAAGTGGGTCCATCAACTTCAGCAGGGGCTAAAGCCGGGCCGGTGGCCGAAACTAATGTAAGTGTAAATGCGGCGGGTGTTTGCGATTATCTATTTAATGAAGCGGCTGTAACAGCAGCCGGCTATTCTAAAGTTTTTGAAGATAATTTTGATACAGACCTTAGTAAATGGAATGTATGGACGGGAGGCGCTTTTAATAATGAGTTGCAATATTACCAATTAGCTAACCTGCAGTTACTTAATAGCAATCTCGTTATAACTGCAAAAAAAGAAACAGTAACAGGTGTTACTACTCCATTTGATGCAACACCTAAAACATTTAATTATACTTCCGGAAGAATTGAGTGTAAAACTAATATTTCAGCGTCGGCTTCCACCCCCAAAATTCGTGTTGTAGCACGGATAAAACTTCCATCGGGGTATGGAATGTGGCCTGCATACTGGAGCTATGGCGATCCCTGGCCTACACAAGGGGAAATAGATTACCTGGAAGCAAGAGGTCAGGAGCCTTTCAATTACCAAACCAATTATTTTTATGGCCGGGCAACTAACAGAAACCTGGTAAAAAACCAGGTCGGTTTTATAACTTCAAATGTTAGCCTAACCGATTGTTATCATGTCTATGAAATGATATGGTCTCAAAACAGTTTAACTTCTCTATTCGATGGCAATATTGTTGAAACTAAAACCGGAAGTTATGTGCCCAATCTTTTTGGCAAAACAGAACGTGTTGCATTAAACCTTGCGGTCGGTGGTAATTTCTTTGCTAATTTCGACCCATCACAAATTGTAACAGGCACATTTTATGTAGATTTTATCAAGATATTTACCTCCAGGTAAATACCGCTTCCTGAACCATGTTCTCATCGCCATCCTGGTTCTTGATTCCGAAGGTTGCTCATCAATGCAGTTTTATTATTTTGAAAAGAATAAGTGGGTAAATATTGAGTTAATAAGAAAGCGCTGTCTTACTGTGTTTTTGTTTTATCCATTGGATAGATTGTTTTCAAGAAATAATAAGTAAACATTATTGTTGACTCTTTGAACTATTATAGCAATGAAACAATTTAGTAAGCTGAAAATACTGTCAGAAATAAAAACATTGTTTATTAAATTATTTCTTTGCTTTCTACTATTTCCAAAATTTTCGATTGGGGGCCATTTATTAACTTGCCATCGACATTAGCCCATAATTTTTTCAAAACTTGTTGAAAGCTTATTGCATCATTTGCATTATCAAACTCAAGATGAATGATAGCATAGTTGAGATTATCAACTGGCCGTAAAATTTTATAACCTCGTACTTTACCTTCTTTTCTATAACCCGGGTCACTATCAAAAATTTTTTTCCAGGCATCAAAATCAGGAACCGGATGTTCAATCTGCAGAATTACCATATAATATTTCTTGATAGTTAGAATATAATCAGGCTAAATTAATTTTTATTTAGGGAAATCAAATACCTGGCTTTGTCGTAAACAACCCTGTATAATTTCGTTTTTGCACACTATAAATGTTGCAAAGTTATTGGATGTTTGCAGTGTAAAAGAAACATCATAATAATAAAACTTAAAAACAATGGAAACTCAAAACAAAACAATCATTACAGTAGAGAATACTATTGATGCGCCGGTAGAAAAAGTTTGGCAATATTGGACAAAGCCTGAACACATTACCCAATGGAATAACGCTTCTGACGATTGGTATACATCACGTGTAGAAAATAATTTAAAGGTTGGTGGCAACTTTAACGCAAGGATGGAAGCTAAAGACGGCAGTGTAGGTTTTGATTTCGGAGGCGTTTATGATGTGGTAAGAAACAATGAATGTATAGAGTATACACTCGGGGATGGCAGAAAAGTGAAAATAACTTTTTCCGGAGAGGGTAATAAAACTAAAGTGATTGAAAGCTTTGATGCTGAAGACACAAATTCTATCGACATGCAAAAGGTAGGTTGGCAGTCTATCCTGGACAACTTCAAAAAATATACAGAAAGTAATTGATGATAATTAAAAAAAATTTTATATTCATAACCGGACACAACTATATAATAAATATTATTAGCATGACGAATTATACTTTCTATATCACTATAAAATATTGAATGAGAAAAGCACATCTGCTGCTGTATGTATTGCTCTTTCACGGCATTATCATACATGCTCAAAAAAAACTAAATATAATCAAGTCAGGTAATCCCGTTTTCCCAGGATGGTATGCTGATCCTGAAGCAGCCATCTTTAATAAAAATTACTGGATATATCCTACTTACTCTGCTCCTTATGATAAGCAGGTTTATTTTGATGCCTTCTCTTCTCCTGATCTTATTCACTGGACTAAGCACAAACAAATAACAGATACATCAAAAATTAAATGGGCGCACCGTGCTATGTGGGCACCGGCGATTGTTCAAAAGCATGGAAGATATTTTTTCTTTTTTGGTGCAAACGATATTCAAACCGATAAGGAAACCGGAGGTATTGGAATTGCAGTTGCAGATAAACCCGAAGGCCCTTTTACAGATTATCTTGGAAAGCCACTGGTTGATAAATTTCACAATGGAGCACAGCCAATTGACCAGTTTGTTTTTAAAGATTCTAATGGTAAATACTATTTAATTTATGGAGGATGGCAGCATTGTAATATCGCCAGGTTAAATAATAATTTTACCGGCTTTATTCCTTTTGAAGATGGTGCTACATTTAAAGAGATAACACCCGGTGGTTACGTAGAAGGTCCGGTTATGTTTAAGAGAAAGAATAAATATTATTTTATGTGGTCAGAAGGT
>JBDTYU010000094.1:0-5194 GCA_040005535.1 Ginsengibacter sp.
TGCATATTTTCGCAAATATCTGTAATTTATCTTGTGATAACACTAATTTGATACACGAATTACATGAATCGAAAAAGAATTATTAAATTCATTCGTGTAATTAGTGTTTTATAATTTGTGAGCAAACAACCTCTTAAAAATGAATGAGTATGCCTCCCATAACCTGCAATCCATATACAGGATAATTGTTCCAGCGCTCGTATTTGCTATTGAGTATATTATCAAAATCAAGCCATGCACTAAATCGTTTATTGATTTTAAATTCAGCACCGGCATTTATATCAGTACCGCCTTTGAGGGTTTTTTGAGAGCCGTCACTCAATAAAGCTTTGGCCCCGGAAAATGCAAAAATGTCTCCTTTTATTAATACCTGTTTGAAAGCATTCCAGCGAAGAGAGCCATTAAACTTTAAAGGAATTAAGTGCCATGCTTTTGCATTATCAAGAAGACCAGTATACGTATTTAAATCAAGACCGGCTGTAAGAGTAAATTTATCCTGGTTAATAAAATTCAGATCACCATGAATCTGGAGATTATCAATCCTTCTTTCATTTTTAATATAAAAACTTTTGCCATCAACGTTATCATTTATAAATAAAGGCATATCGTTGTATGTTATAAATGCCGCTTTTGCATTAAAGCTAAAATGCTTACCCACAGTAGCTTTTATGCCACCGTAGTATTGAACTTCTTTTGTATTCTTTAAAAACGTGGGATCTTGCATATAAGGATTATCAGCGCTTAAAGTGCGGAAGCTATTGGCTATATACCTGCCCACCCACCCTGCCTGGATCATCAAAACTTTTTTCTGCAACTGCGCCTCGCCATACACGTTAGGTAGCAACGTAACCGTGTTATTATTCCATGTGGGTGTTGCTCCGCCATGAAATGTAAACCTGTCACTATAGAACACAAATTCAGGTGCAAGCTGAAATAAATTATTTGTAAGATGCGACGATGAATTTTTGAGCTGATATTTATTAAAATCTCCCGTTGCATTTATCTTTAGCGAAACCGATTCACTGAATTTTTTTTCAACCGGCAGCTTGAGAATCAAAGTTGTTTCAGATGCTTTGCTTTCTCTTGAAAAAGTATGTAACTCCAAATGAGGATCATAAATAAAATTTAAATCATTCAATGCAGTATTCCTAAACCCGATGCCTGCAAACAAGTCCTGGTAACTTCTCCTTATCCCTGCTTTTTTGAAACTATCGACGTTATGATCGTATCCATATTGATAATATTCATGCTGGGTAAAAGAAGCAACAGCATATATTTCATTCTTTGGTGTAAAAATACTTCCAAGGGCTTTTGCGTTTATTTCACTGAAGTCCTGGTTGTCAATATTACCTCTTGAAGAAATATAATTTCCATAAACGTTGAGAAGATTTTTTTTGCCGTCACCAAAACTAAAAGCACCCGAAACATAAGGTGTAGTAAAACTTCCGAAGCCAACTTTTAATTGGTTTCTTTCTCCCAATTGCAAAGAAGTATCTGCATCTAACGCAAGTGGTTTTAAAGAAACAGGCTGGTATGAAAAAAATAAATTTTGCGGAGGAATATTATACGCAAGCCGCGGTCTCGTGGTATCGGCAGTAATGGGGGAAGCATATAAATTTATTTTTACTGTGTTTCGCAGCACAGGTTTGTAAGAGGAAGTAATTTCAATCGTTTGTCTTCTTGTTGTATCTCTTTGGGCATTTCCATCATTATAAAAAAAACAAAACGTTGATGTAATAATAACAAGCCTTGTAGCGTATTTCAGAATATGTTTCATAAACATTGGGTTCGTTTAATTTAAAAGGTTGCCTTATTTTTTTGATGAAGGCGAAGATTCCACCTTTGAATTTTGTTGCTCTTCACTTATTGCACGGTTAAGTTTATCCTGGGCTTCTTTTTTCAATTCAGGAATAGTTGCATTATTTGCCACACTCTGATAAGTTGCTTTCGCATTGAAATAATCCTTTTGCAGCAAGTACACATCACCCAATAAAATGTATGCTTTCGCCACCCAGTAATCATACGAGCCGGTTACTTTTATCACCTCAAGCCCCGCTTTTTCCGCATTTGAAAGTTCATTCAATGTATAATAGCAGTTCGCAATTTCATACCTGGCTTCTGCACCCCATGCTGATTTATTTATGGCCGCCACTTGCTTAAAGGCTGTAATTGCCTGCTCACACTGCTTATCAGCCTGTAACGATTTCCCAAGAACAAGATTAGCGATTGCTTTATCATCTGTACTCAATCCTTTTTTTGTCAGTAATTCTTTTGCGGTATTGTTTGCTTCTGCATAATCTTTTGTCTGGTAATAACTTCTTATGAGGCCACGTAATGCCTCTAACTGATTCTCCGGAGTTGTTGCAATTTCTTTCAGCTTCGCAAAATATATTTTTGATTTAGCATAATCCTGTGTTTCAAAATAATAAATACGGGACGCTGCAAACGCGGCTCTCTCCGCATACTTACTGCTTCCCTGGTTTAAAACAATTTCATATCCCTGCACAGCATTTTGCCAGTCTTTATTTTTAGAATAACATTCGCTCTTATAAAAATTAGCTTCTAAAGCATAAGCGCCTTGCGGATATTTGGAAAGATAATTTGAGAACGCACCGATGGCGCCGGCACAATCATTATTAGTATATTTTAATTCGGCAGAAACATAAGTCAAAGAGTCGGCTTCTGAAATGCTGATAACCTTGCCTGCTTTTTTTACAAAGTCAACGTATTCATTCGGACGACCCAGTTCAACATAAATATTTTTCATGTTGTCCATGGCTTCATCTGCCTCTGTAGATTGCGGATAAAGCGTAACGAGCTTCTGGTAATATTTTAAAGCTTCATCATTATTATTAAGATTATAATTGGAAAGCCCGAGCTTTAAATAAGCTTTTGGATATTGCCCGCTGGCATCTTTCATCTCAAGAATTTTATTGAGATATGGAATAGCATCCCTGAATTTTTCCTGTGCCATATAAGTGTTGGCAATCTGCATGTAAGATTCTGCTGCAAGATCACTTTGAGGATATCTCTGTATTAGTGAATTAAACGTTTTTATTTTATCAGAAGGGCTGCTGATACCACTTATTAAAGCAATCTGGTAAAGAGAATAATCACTTTGAGGTAACCCATTATCAATAACATTTTGGTACATATTTTTTGCAGTGTTGTAATTTTTTTGCATGAAATAACTGTCTGCTGTTCTTACATACGCATCTTGTTTTATTGCAGAAGATTGAGAAGAAATTTGTGGCGAAACCTGTTTGAAATTAGAAAGTGCTAGTGGATAATTTTCTGTTTTCAAATAGGCATATCCCAATGCATATCTTGCTGCATCTTCATTTGCTTCACCCTGGGTACCTCCGGCCTGCAAATAAGCATTCATATATTTAATCACATCGTCATAACGGTTGAGCCTATACGCAACTTCACCTTTCCAGAAATTAGCAAAAGGAAATACCTTACCTGCATTGGGATCTTGGATAATTTTAGATAACAGGTCATTGGCCTCACTTATTTTGCCATCATTTATATATTCCGTTGCCTTACCAAACAAAAGTTTTGGATACACTTTTTGCATAGAAGCGGTGGGCTTGTCAAATGATTCATACAAAGCAAGCGCATCAGAATAATTATTGGTATTGGCGAGAAGGTTTATAAGAATCTCTTTTGCTTCATCTGCATAAGTTGATGCAGGATACAAATCAAGAAACTTATTCATCTCACTCAACGCAATATTTTGGTAGCCTAATTGATAAGAAAGCTTAGCATAATTAAACCTGGAAATTTCCTGTTGTTTACGGTTACTGTTATTGTTAGCGCTATATTGAAATGCACTTCTTGCATTTTCTTTTTGATTGGTTCTTAAATACAGGTCGCCGAGTAAATACATAGAATTTTGTCCCAGGGAATCCTGTTCATTGCTTAACTGTTTAAAGCCTTCAATGGCTTTCTCCACCTGGTTTCCATCATAATAACAATAACTAAGCTCATACATAATTTCTTTGGAAACTTTATCACTATTGTTCACATAGTCCTTCAGCAACGGAAGGGCCTTTGCAAATTGTTTTTTCTCAAAATATATTTGCCCTATTAAAAGATTCAGATCATTCCTGTAATAAATATCATTGCGTGAAAGTGTCTCCTCTCCATATCGCAATGCTTCATCTTTTTTTCCTTCGAAATAAAAAATTTGTGCAATATAATATGGCACCAGCCCTTTGTATTTATCTCTTGACTCAACTTTTTTAAATGAAGCAAGGGCTTCAGCGTAGTCTTTGTCACGATAGCTTAGGAAGCCATAATAATAATTAGCATCGTAGTAATATTTATTGCCGGGAAGCTGATGAATTTCATTGAATAAAGGTTTGGCTTGTTCAAATTGTTTCAGGTTAAAATAGGAATACGCCAGTTCAAATTTTGCGTCGGCAATTTCTTCATTGCTCAAATTATCGTAGCCGGCTCTTTCATAAAAAACTACTGCCCTTGCAAAATCATTTTTTGTGAAATAATATTTTGCAAGATGAAAACTCATCATTTGCTGCCGTGGCTCGTTATTGGCTGCATCAATAAAAACGTGTGCTGCATCTTCTGCCACAGACTGGTTAAGCTTAAGGCCACAAATGATATAATAATATTCAACATCCTGGTTTAGGTAAGCATGGCTGCTTTGCGTATTTTCAGGATATTTATCCTTCAATGCTTTCATTAACGGATACGCAAGGCTGTATTGATCTTTAATAAAATATTCTTTTGCTTCCTTAAAATCTTTTTCAGGATCCGTTACATTAAAGTTTGGCTGGGAAAAACATTGAAGAGAAAGAATGATTAAGGCAGCGGGGAAAAAGAGGCGATTCATGAATTATATTATTTTAATTTTTCATGATATTGTAAGCGCAACAACATCAAAAAATAAAACTAAAAATTTAATGGCGCAAAAGTACAACACCATTACAGTTATCAAGCACTAATAAATGTATTGATGAGCATAAAAGACTTTAAATTGCAACAATCTTTGTTAACACTATTATAAAAAAATTATGAGTAAACTTCTTTCAACAAAATATTCAACAGGTGCTTTCAATTTGGGTATGTTGGTATTGCGTTTAGGCATAGGCATTCTATTGGCCGCTCACGGGTTTGATAAGCTTATACATTTCAATACGATAAAACCTCATTTCATGAATTTTATGGG
>JBDTYU010000095.1:0-12177 GCA_040005535.1 Ginsengibacter sp.
GCGATTTAATAAATATTTAATAAAATATGCTTTCCAAAAAAACGAGATATGCTTTCAGAGCACTTACACATCTTGCAGAAAATTATGGCAAAGGACCTGTATTGATTTGCAACATTTCTGAACAAAAAAATATTCCTTTAAAATTTCTTGAAAATATTCTTAATGAATTAAAAAAAGCTGACTTACTTGAAAGCAAAAAAGGAAAGGGCGGAGGTTATTTTTTAAAAGTATCTCCAAAAAAAATAAATCTGGCCACTGTTATAAGGGTAATTAACGGGCCGATAGCTCTATTACCTTGTGTGAGTTTAAATTTTTATGAAAAGTGCGCCGACTGTGATGAAAAACATTGCGGCATGCGCAAAATGATGACCATAACAAGAGATGCAACTTTAAAAATTTTAGAAAGGAAAACGCTGCAGGATATCCTTGTTGCCGGAGCTTAATATTATTTTCCTGCTGCTCTTATTACACTTCCTGCACCAAACCTGTTCTTTACATCATCAATGGCTTTATACAAAATATTTTTTCGCTCTACGTTTTCAAAAAGATTAGTTTGCACTGCGTCATTGGTTAAGTCGCTTAAGCGTACACCCAGCAATCGTACAGGTTTTCCCTTCTTATATAATTTATGAAAGAGACTTTTAGCAACCGGAATTATTTCATCATCAGCACAAGTATAAGCGATGCTTGTTTGACGGGATGTTGTTTCAAAATCAGGATAACGAATCTTAACTGTAATACAACCGGCAACTTTTTCGTCTTTCCTGAGTTCAAATGCAACCTTTTCTGTCATTCTTACGATTTCGCTCATGAGTTTATTTACTTCGGTTATATTTTCCTCAAAAGTATTTTCGGTTGAAATCGATTTTGATTCGTGGTAAGGTGCAATTGTTGAATGATGAACACCTTGAACTTTATGCCACAAATCAAAACCCCATTTGCCCATAATTTTTTCTATTTTTTCAGGCGTGGTATTATGAATGTCCCTGATAAATTTAAACCCATGATGTTGTAAAACCTGGTTGGTTTGCTCACCTACACCCGGAATTTTATTAAGCTCTAAAGCTGATAAAAATTCTTTTTCTTTTCCATGTAATACCTGGAGAAATCCGTTTGGCTTTGCTTCGTTTGTTGCCATTTTTGCCACCATTTTGTTTCTTGCTATTCCAAACGAAATTGGAAGACCTGTCTCGTTTGTTATAAGTTCCCGCAAGTTAATTGTCCATTGCAAAGGATTAAAAAATTTCTCCATTCCACTCAAGTCAATGTAAAATTCATCAATAGAAGCTTTCTCAAAAAGCGGGGCTTTAGAAGAAATGATCTGGGTTACCCATCTTGAATATTTGCTGTATTCACCATAAGTTCCTTTTACTACAATTGCATGAGGACATAGATGCATTGCAGTCTTCATGGGCATTGCAGAGTGCACACCAAACTTTCTTGCTTCATAACTGCATGTGGTAACGATCCCTCTTTCTTTACTTCCACCTACAATTACAGCCTTCCCTTTTAATGAGGGATCTCTTACATATTCAACTGAAACAAAAAATGAATCGAGGTCAAAATGAGCGATAATATTTGAAGAAGGTGATTGCATACATTACAAGCAAAAATACACTTTCGAAAGATCACGAATCCCTGTAAATATCCAAAAGTCCTTCCGGCAAATTCACAAATAGTTTCCTGTTCTTCTTATCTATCTTTTCAAGAAATTCTTTATGAATAGGAATTAATGCTTCTTTACCATTCAGCATAATTTTACACAAAACCTGGTGAGGCTGTTCAATAACCTCATAGATTTCTCCCAATTCTTCATCTTCATTTATAACCATAAATCCAAGTAATGATATAGGCGCAGCACTGGCAGCAAATTTTGCAAAATCGTTTTCATTTATCCACACTTCTTTTTTAATGAGTGCCCTGGCTGTTTCTTTTGCTGAAATTCCTTCCAGCTTCAAATAAACTTCTTTATCATTTTTTATTTTTGCTGATAAAATAAAATAGGGAAGAAAGGAGTCTTTACTTTCTTCGATAAAAATATTTTCTAAACCTTTTAGCGAAGTTTTTTTCCCCAGGCTATGAGCAAGAATAAATTGACCTTCCAGCCCGAAAGTAGCGGCCAGCTTTCCTATTTTATAATAATTTTCCATGGAAGTAAAGGCAAAGGTATTTGAGAAAAAAGAAAAATTACAATGATTAAAATCCAGGATTTTGTCTTTACAAGACTAAATGATTTTAAACGTTTTCAAAACTTCATTAAAAAAAAAGTGATCATCTTTTGAATGATCACTTAAAGAAATTTATATAAATTTCAGACTCCCATATATTCTTTTAAAAGGCTGCATCTCGAAGCAGTGCGAAGTTTAGTAAGTGCTTTATCTTTTATTTGCCTAACCCTTTCACGTGTAAGAGAAAATCTATTTCCAATATCTTCAAGGCTAAGTGGCTGGTCTACACCAATACCATAGAAATAACAAATTACCTCTTTTTGTCTTTCAGTAAGAATACTCAAGGAACGGGCTATTTCTTTTTTAAGTGAATCATTAAACATAATGTGCTTGTCGGCGCTATCAGCATTACTATTTATCAACACATCTATAAGCGTGCTTTCTTCACCATCACTTAATGGAGAGTCCATACTTACATGCCGTGCCGCAACATTCATAGTTGCAGAAACCTCTTCTACTTCTATATCAAGGAAAAAAGCAAGTTCTTCTGCAGTTGGTGTTCTCTCAAATTCCTGCTCAAGGTGTGAAAACGCCCTGCTTATCCGGTTGGTTAAACCTACTTTATTTAATGGTAGCCGCACAATCCTTGATTGTTCAGCAAGTGCCTGCATTATACTCTGGCGTATCCACCATACACCGTATGATATAAATTTAAAACCCCTTGTTTCGTCAAAACGCTGGGCAGCTTTTATAAGCCCTAAATTTCCTTCATTGATAAGATCAGGCAATGTAAGGCCCTGGTTCTGGTATTGCTTCGCAACAGATACTACAAAACGTAGATTTGCTTTGGTAAGTTTATCCAACGCAACCTGGTCTCCCTGTTTTATCCTAAGCGCAAGTTTTACCTCTTCTTCCGGTGTAATAAGATCAACTTTTCCAATTTCCTGTAAATACTTTTCCAAACTTTCACTCTCACGATTGGTTATAGATTTTGAGATTTTGAGTTGACGCATACTCATGAGTAAAAATTTAATGGGTATAACATATTAGTTTGGGGCTTTATAAATATGAAAGCTGAGGTATTAACGTAATTTAGAGAGTTTTAAGTATGTTACCAAAAAAAATGTTAAACCTTTAGATTATATAATATCGATAAGATGAAACAGAAAAACATTCTTAAAAATAATTATCAAATAAAAGTATAAATTAGGTTGGTTCGTAATTTATTTTATATTATTGCACATATACCGTATAGTTTTTAATTTAAAAGATGAGTAAGAAAGTAAAATATACATTAGAATACCCTGTAAGATGTTCACCTGGAATATTATATGAGTTTCTTTCGACATCCACCGGATTGCAGGAATGGTTTGCAGACAAGGTAGATGATAAAGATGGCCTGTTCAGTTTTGCATGGAATGGATCGGCCGAAGATGCAGAGGTAATGGAAAGTGAAGAAAACAAGCTGATTCGTTTTCACTGGATTAATTCTCCAAAGGAAGAATACTTCGAATTTAGTATCGAAAAATCTGAAGTTACCAATCTTACTATTTTAATTATAAATGACTTCGCAGAAAAAAAAGAAATTAAAGACCAAAGTCAGCTTTGGGAGACACAGGTGAAAGAACTTTTTCACCGGTTGGGAAACTAATTTTTATAAACTCAATTATTTCTCTGAAAGATTTTTCGAGAAACTCCGGCGCTTCATTCCATTTATCTAATTCCAGTTTCTTAGAAATTTTAAAGAAATTTTTATCCAAAATTTCTTCGAGCTTTTGTTGCTCCAAGCCTTTTACCGTAGTATAATTGGAAGAATGAAAACTATGCTCCCACTCTTTTTTATTTATACATACAAAAAAATCATTTTCGCGGAGATAGCTGAGATATTTAAAAAAATCTCCTTTTAATTTAAACTTTTCACCAGATGCGTGAAGCGTAATGCTAAAAAAATTACCCCACCAAAACATGGTTCTTATAGCAAAAATATTTTCTTTTGAAAACAATGCGGGATAATCCAACATAACATAAGGGAACCCTTCGTAATTTTCGCCTTTAGAAATTTTACCACTTTTAATTTTATAAAATTCAGGCAGAAAAGGTTTTTCCTGTTCCGATATCTTTTTAAAAGTTTCATTCAACTCTCCAAAAAGTTTATATACTTTATTTGTGATAGAGTGTTTCGTTAAAATCCATTCTTTGTTTTGCATGAGTTCTATTTCAAGTTTTGAAAGATGTATTTTTGCTTCAGTACTCATACATGAAATTTACAACAAAAGTTATTAAAACATCACCCGGCTGTGTGTTAACTGCATGTTTAAAAAACTTGACAAATTAATTCTTAAAGCGTTTTTGTGGCCTTTTATAGCTACATTTTTCATAACATTATTTGTATTTATGATGCAGATATTGTGGAAATATATTGACGACCTTGTTGGCAAAGGCCTTGATTTAATCACACTTACAAAATTTCTTATTTATGCCAGCGCTACTTTAGTAACACTTGCTTTGCCCATTGCAATTTTACTTTCATCTATAATGACGTTTGGAAAACTAGGTGAGAATTTTGAGCTGGTGGCAATAAAATCTTCGGGTATATCCTTATTACGTTTTATGCGGCCCTTATTTTTTGTATCCCTGCTTCTTACAGGAGTTGCCTTTCTATTTGCAAATTACATTGCACCGGTTGCAAATTTAAAATTTGCGGTTATTTATAATGACATCTATAGAAAAAGCCCGGCCTTTGATTTGAAAGACGGTGTATTTTATAATGGCTTTCGTGGATTTTCTATAAAAGTTGGTAAAAAAGAAAAGGATAAAAGCACCTTACATAATGTTTTAATTTATGAGCAATTAAACGGCCTGCAGGATAACACAATCATTTCTGAAAGTGGAAAAATGAATGTGAGCCCGGATAAAAAATTTTTAGAATTCAGATTACAAAACGGGCACAGGTACGAAGAAAAGGGCGCATCTAATTCAGCGAAAAACGAATATGTACAATTAGGGTTTAAAGAATATAATAAGCTCTTTGACCTTACACAACTTAACATTCAAAAAACATCTGACAGTCTTTTCATGAATAATATGAGAATGAAAACATTGCGGCTTCTTGATAAAGATATTGATTCAATAAAAAAAATTCCCGATTCTTTGATTAAAAGAACAAGAGCAGATCTAAAGAATTATTTCAAGTTTGCAAAATATAAAGACACTGCTAATATTAAGAAAACTGTGGTGATTGGAGATAAAAAAATTGAATTAAAAAAAGTAAAATCTTTTAACGATCTCATACCAGATAGTATAAAATTTACTGTTTATGACCAGGCAGCAGCTACCGTTGCAAGTGTGCGAAGTCTTATGGAAATTACAAGCGTTGAGTATAATAATCAGGTAGACGATATTATTCTTCACAAAGTAGAATGGCATAAAAAATTATCACTTTCTGTTGCCTGTATTGTATTATTTTTTATAGGGGCGCCATTAGGGTCAATCATTAGAAAAGGTGGACTGGGGATGCCTTTGGTAGTAGCACTGATATTTTTTTTAATATTTTACCTGCTTAACATTTTTGGTGAAAAATTTACTAAGGACAGTATCCTTGATCCGCTTACCGGTATGTGGCTTCCGGTAATAGTACTTTCCCCTGTAGGTTTTTTCTTAACTTATAAAGCCATGCATGACTCACAATTATTCAATAAAGAATACTACTACAGGATGATTAAAAATATCAGATTGGGAGTAAGAAAAATTTTCGCTATTTAATAATTTATTGAAAATCTTTTGCAGACAAACATGCCTGAATTGACTCAGCCTTTGTTTAGAAGGCATCGGGCATTGAAATAAGTGATGCAACCAAACAAAGGCTGATGAATTGAAAAGCAATCTGATGCAAATGTATAAATTATGAACTATGTTTTCCAAACAATTATTTGTTTTTTTTTTAATCATACCTGTTAATTTATTATAAAGGAGTTTTTCAATTCAAAACACTATATTCCCCACTTCAAAAGATATATATTCGTTCAATCCTTTAATAAAAAAGCAATTCCTTATTTATGGAAACCTGGAAAGAATATCAGCAAAAAAATAAAGAAAGATTTTTAAATGAAATGATTGAGCTACTGCGCATACCTTCTGTAAGTGCAAAGAGTGAACATAAAAAAGATATGCTTACTTGTGCAGAAGCAGTTAGGAAAAGCCTGCTTGCATCCGGCGCTGATAAAGCTGAGATAATGCCTACTGACGGACATCCTGTGGTGTACGGCGAGAAAATAATAGATAAAAATAAACCTACTATACTTGTATATGGCCATTATGATGTACAGCCGGCAGAGCCATTGGAACTGTGGCACAGCGGGCCTTTTGAACCGGTTATAAAAGATGGTAAAGTTTATGCACGGGGCTCCGCCGATGATAAAGGACAATTTTTTATGCATGTGAAAGCGCTGGAAACACTGGTGAAAACAAACACCATGAGCACTAACATAAAATTTTTAATAGAGGGAGAAGAGGAAATAGGCTCACCTAATCTAGGAAAATTTGTTGCCGAAAATAAAGAACTTTTAAAAGCTGATGCTATATTAATAAGTGATAGTTCAATGCTAAGTATGGAAAATCCATCACTTGACATTGGCGTACGCGGTTTATCCTATATAGAAGTTGAAGTAACCGGGGCCAATAGGGATTTGCATAGTGGTATTTATGGCGGTGCTGTTGCCAATCCTATTACAATACTTGCAAAAATGATAGCCACCTGCTATGATGAAAATAATCATATAACTATCCCTGGATTTTATGATGATGTATTGGAAGCTTCTGCAAAAGAAAGAACGTTAATGAACAAGGCTCCCTATGATGAAAATGAATATAAAAAAGAACTTGGGGTAAATGAATTGTGGGGGGAAAAAGGATATACTACCAATGAACGTACAGGCATTCGCCCCACACTTGAACTAAATGGAATTTGGGGAGGTTATATGGGCGAAGGGGCAAAAACAGTATTACCTTCAAAAGCAACAGCAAAAATTTCTGCCCGGCTCGTCCCTGATCAATCATCAACAAGGATGACTAAACTATTACTGGATTATTTCACAAGAATAGCACCGCCATTTGTAACAGTGAAAGCGTTTGAACACCATGGTGGTGAGCCTTATATGACCCCGATAGACAGCAGAGGTTATAAAGCTGCAGCAAAAGCTGTCGAAAAAACATTTGGTAAAATACCCATTCCTGTTCGTGGTGGTGGAAGCATCCCTATTTGTTCCATTCTTGAAAAAGAGCTCGGCATAAAAATAATTTTTATGGGTTTTGGCCTTGATAGCGATAATCTTCATTCCCCAAATGAAAAATATGATATAGAAAATTTTTATAAAGGCATAGAGACCATCCCCTGGTTTCATAAATACTTTGCTGAAAATATTAATTGAAATAACAAATTAGATAATTGAGCGTTTGGCTTAAGAGCATTCCTATGTTCCTTAAACTACGACTAATGCAAAATGATAAAACGCAGCCTTTTCTTGTAAAGGCATTTCTTGTATTATTTTGTTTGTTAGCAACCGGGTTTATTATTTGGATCGGGCAGGATATAATTGTACCAATTGCCTTCGCAACATTATTAGCGATATTGCTTTTACCATTTAATAATTTCCTTGAAAAGAAATTATCCCGTGTATGGGCTATATCAATGTCATTAACCATATCATTGATTGTACTTATTGGTCTCATTTATTTCTTCTCAATACATGTAAGCAACTTTGTTGATGATCTACCGAAAATAAAAAGTCAATTGAACCGGCACCTTCGTACAGTGCAAACATGGGCGTACAATCAGTTCCACCTTACGAGAGTTGAACAAAAGCAATACATTGATAAGGCAACTTCACAAATCCAGGGAAAAGATGGTGGTGGCTTTTTAGGACAAACCCTCATTACGATAACCAATTCTATAATTTTTTTAGTATTGCTTCCCATTTACACTTTTCTTATTTTATATTATAGAAATATGATCCGTAAATTCCTTGAAAACATTTTTGCTGATGATCACCGGGAACATGTAATCGCTGTGATTCATGAATCAAAATTGATTGTGCAGGGATATATGGCGGGCCTTCTTATTGAAATGGGCATTATTACACTTGTTAACTATGCAGGTTTTTTAATAATAGGAATTAAATATGCATTCTTCCTGGCGTTGCTTTCAGCAATATTGAATATGATACCATACATTGGAATGCTAATAGCTTTAATTATTTGTATGCTGGTAACATTAACGACTTCCAACAACATTTCAGATATTGGATGGATCGTATTGGTACTTGCAGTTGTTCAGTTTTTTGACAATAACATTATTATGCCGAAAATAGTAAGCTCAAGAGTGAAGATCAATGCCCTTATAACTATTTTTGGTGTGTTAGGGGGTGGCGCAATTGCCGGCGTATCAGGAATGTTTTTATCTATACCTGTTATAGCCATTATTAAAGTTATATTTGATCGCATAGAACCATTAAAGCCCTGGGGCGAAATTTTAGGCGATGATATTACTTACATTGAAAAAGGAAAAATATTAAAAATCGCAAAGGGAAGGTTGAAAAGGAGGCAGCAGCTAATAGCTAAATAATTTACCTCGTTACTTCCTCAATCACTTTACCAATAGAACCATTGGGCATTTGAATTCTAAGAATCGCAGATATTGTTGGTGTAATATCCGTCATATATACTTCCCTGTTTGTTTTACCAGGTTTTACATGATAGCCATACCACAATAAGGGAATATGTGCATCATACGGATTCCACATACCATGTGTTGTTCCCATATCTGACCATCCTATATATCCGGGCTTTATCAAAAAAGCAATCTGTCCGCTGCGTTTACGGTTATATCCATTTATAAGCATCTGTTTTATTGTTACCTGCACCGATTGTGTTTCTAAATTCTCTGTAGAAAAAGCATTTACTATGAATGGTTTTGTTTTTAGAAAATCAACGATTGCGTTTTCTATTTGCGTAACATTTTTTCCGGCACTTTGTATTTCGTTGTTGTCAATATACACCTGGTTATTCTCAACTGCTTTCACTGCATTTTTTATGTTGAAGTTTTTCCCGATCATATTATTTAACTCAACAGCTAATGCTTCGTCACTGTAAGTGGCTGCAGGAACTTTGTGTTCTTTTAAATAAGCGGGTATATGAGCAACACCGTGGTCAGCTGTTAAAAACAATAAATAATTTCCTTCCCCAAGTTTGCTGTCGAGATATTGTAAAAAATTTGCTATGTCAATATCTAGTCGCAAATAAGTATCTTCTATCTCTATTGAATTTGGGCCAAATGAATGCCCTATATAATCTGTTGATGAAATACTCACCGCCAGAAGATCGGTTACGTTACGCATGCCTAATTTTTCACTGTCAATAGCTTGCTTGGCCATGTCAAATGTATAAGTGTTTGCAAAGGGCGTATATTTAAAAGCTTCATACTTCGAAGTAGTTATTTTAGAAATACGGTGTGGGAAAGTAACAGTTTTTTCCCCGATGATTGCGTGTTCGTAATTTTCATTATCTGTTGTGCCCTGTGTATATTTTTCAAGAGGCATTATTGTGTTCCAGTCTTTGGACATAGCGGCATCAGGCAATAATTTTTCATTTTCTTTTATTACCCATGCAGGTAATTGATCCTTATAATAAGTACTGGTTATCCATTTTCCTATAGAATCATCATACCAATAAGCTCCGTTAGCTGTATGGCCTGCCGGCAAAATTGAGGCCCTGTCTTTTAAAGCAATGCCAATTACTTTACTTGAAAAATTATTGCTAAAGTGAAGCTCATCACCGATAGTAGTAGTCAATAGATTTTGTGGGCTCATTTTTCCCTGGTTAGAATTGCTGCCTACACTTTTTACAGTAGAATCCTCTGTACAATACACATTTTTATTGGTCTCTGCATCATACCAGTTATTTCCTACAATACCACTTATAGCAGGTACACTTCCTGTGTAAATACAAGAATGGCCAGGTGCAGTATAGGTGGGAACATAAGGAACCAAAGTATTTTCACAACTAAACCCTTTATCAAGTAAACGTTTAAAGCCATTCGCTGAATAGAGATCATAATAACGATATAAATAATCCCAACGCATTTGGTCAATAACAAGACCTACAACCAATTTAGGATGGTCAGTCAATTTAGATTTCTGAGCAAAAGAAAATATTGATATAAAAAATAAACACAGGAAAATAAAATTTTTCTTAAACATGTCTTTTTTTATAAAGATAATTCAACAATGTTTTTATAAATGTTTATAAAATTGTTTACAAGAAAATAAGATTGAAGTTTTTATAATGTGCTATAAAGCGGTGACAAATTTTCTAATTCTCAATCCCTTATTTTTGTCACATTTATAATAAAAAAAATATTACATGGTAGATGTTTTTGAAAAAATGGATGATGGAGGTCCAATAGGAAGACATGTTGAACGGGCCCATGGATATTTTGCATTCCCAAAACTTGAAGGAGAACTTGGAAGCAGGATGTTTTTCAGAGGGAAAGAAAAAATAGTATGGAGCCTGAATAATTATTTAGGGTTGGTAAATCATCCTGAAGCAAGAAAGGCCGATACGGAGGCTGCGGCAAAATGGGGAATGGGATATCCTATGGGAGCACGCATGATGAGTGGAGATTCGACTATGCACGAAGAGCTGGAAAAAGTACTTGCAGAATTTGTAAGCCGTGAAGATGCAATGCTTCTTAATTTCGGCTACCAGGGAATAATGAGTTGTATTGATGCACTGGTAAACCGGCGTGATGTAATCGTTTATGATGGAGAGGCTCATGCATGCCTGGTTGATGGAGTGCGGTTGCACATTGGCTTTAGCTATACCTATAAACATAATGATATAGAAGATTGTGAAAAACAATTACAGCGTGCAGTTAAAATGGCTGAAAAAAATGGCGGTGGAATTCTCCTTATTACAGAAGGTGTTTTTGGAATGAGTGGAAACCAGGGAAAGATTAAAGAGATCGTTGCTTTGAAGAAAAAATATAATTTTCGTTTACTTATTGACGATGCACATGGTTTTGGATCAATGGGAGCAACGGGCGCAGGCGCTGATGAGGAGCAAGGCTGCCAGGAAGGAGTTGATCTCTACTTTAGCACGTTTGTAAAAAGTATGGGAAGTATTGGAGCTTTTATAAGCGGACCAAAAAATATTATGACTTATCTGCGCTATAATGTGCGTTCGCAAATATTTGCAAAAAGTTTACCAATGATTATAGTTGAAGGAATGTTGAAACGAATGGAGTTGCTAAAAACAATGCCTGAACTACGCGAAAAATTATGGCACAATGTAAATAAACTTCAAAATGGCTTAAAAGAAAAGGGGTTTGATATTGGAAGTACAAATAGCCCTGTAACTCCTGTTTTTATGAAAGGAGATTTACCGGAAGCTACCGGGATGGTAGTGGACTTAAGAGAGCATTATAATATTTTTTGCTCTGTTGTTGTTTTCCCGGTAATACCAAAAGGACAAATAATATTTCGCCTGATCCCTACAGCTGCTCATACAGATGAAGATATTGACATTACCCTAAGCGCATTTGCTGAAACAAAAAAGAAATTAGATGCCGGTACTTACTTTGCAAAAGAAATTCCTGATATTGCTGATACAGGCCTCGGGCAAAAAGGTGATATGTAATACCAAATGGAATTTCCTTGATGCCTATTGTGAATTGCTGAAATTACCGCATAGTTCTTGTATATAGGCATTAGGTAAATACCGATAGCATAGAGTTTGGATATAAAAAGATGGTATATCCGTATAATAAAAAACCGGGCAACTAAAAAGAAGCCCGGGATAATCAAAAAATCTTAACCATTAAATCTTAGCACTAAGACCTATTAATAATAATAGTCGTTGCATTTTATATGGAAGTTGCCTGTGAAAATTTCATTGAGAATTAATTAACAAAAAAAGGGGCCGGATAAAAATCCACCCCTGTTATAATCCAATATCC
>JBDTYU010000096.1:0-3624 GCA_040005535.1 Ginsengibacter sp.
TGCCATCCTGTGATGGAAAAACAGATAGAACGCTGGTGCCGGCAGGTGTAGCTCCGACAACAGATTGTGCTTTTGCCCAGAAAGCTGCCGGGTCAGTGATGTTGGTGTGTTGTGCTATTACTAACATATCTTAAGATTTATATCCGCTCCAAACAATTCAGGATCGGATGGGGTTAAAAAAAATAAATACAGAAAAAGGTAATCAAACAGAAAAGTCTTCTTCTTACACCAGATCGGGTTGGGCGAATTTAGTAGGCTTAGGTAAATGTAGTCTTTTTTCATTTTCCCCGCTGTCATAAAGCAAATCTAAAGGTTGGTGTTCCACTTCAATCACGTAAGCCAATCCACTCAACCTGCAAGTGCCGCCTGGTCTCGGGATAATAATTCTATGAACTCTGTACAAATAATAATTGCTTAAAATTAAATCCGCCTTTATTAAAATAAACACGCACTACATGCCTGCCTTTTTCTAAAGTGATATTTCCTAATGATTGTGTTTGCCAATTTTTAAAATCACCCGTTGATGAAACATCCTTTTTGGTAAAAATATTTTTTCCATCTATACTAACGGATAGCATAGCCGCAGTTTCAATTGACGCCACACATACTTTAATATTATAAGATCCGTTTTCAGTAACATCAATTGTATATTGCAACCATTCGCTTTCGTTAATACTGCCAACATAATAACTTTCATATTGCGCTGAATCTTTATAAATATCTACACCATCGTTTCTATAAGTATGTCCATCATTTCCTACGCTGCGGCTGCCACTTGAAATATAATAATTACCCGTATCCTTATCTGAATAGGCAATTCCATTTCTTCCAAGATCATAATCAACGGCTTCCACAACAGAATCTTTTCTATTTATTAAATGTGTTTTAAAGGGAACAGATTTATTACTGAAAGGCTGTCTGAATAAGGCATCTGTCACATCTTTATGAACAATGTTTGATTTAATGTTTGTATAAATTGCAAGCTCAAGAAGAGCGCTATATACGTTACTTTCTTTGGGAGGCCTCTTTGCTTTGCCATTCCAGTAATCAACCAAACTATTATAGTTAAGATTTGATTTTATTTCTAACGGATTATTATTTCCAATTTTTTTCAGTGGCCACCACGACCAGCCAATATTATTTGATTCAAACAAATGAACTGCATCAGCAAACCATACATTGGAATTCTCACCGGTTTCTCCAATCCATATTGGAACATTATTTTTATTGCGTGTATCCAGCATGTATTGTATAGATTTCAAATCGTTATTGTTCCAGTATTTATGAAAACTTATAACCATGTTTTTATCCCACACAGGAAAAATTCCTTTATAGTTATTGCCCCAGGAATTTCCTTCAATAATAATAATGTGTTTGGTATCTACTGAGCGAATAGCTTTTGTAATATTTACCAGCAGTTCTCTTAATGGTTTATTGTGCAGTTCTTTTTGTCCATGCTTATCACTGAGCGAATCATCAAAGCCCCAGTTAGTTTCATTTAATAAATCGTATCCGCCAATGTTGGGTTCATTTTTATAGCGCTCTGCAAGTTTTTTCCATAATGCAATTGTTTTTATTTTATTGGCATCACTTTGCCATAGCGCAGGTTTTGTTGTGTCCCTGTCGGCAATATTTATATCGTTTCCCTGCCCGCCCGGTGCTGCATGCAGGTCAAGAATTAAATACATTTTATTTGCTTTGCACCATTCCAATAAGCTATCGGTAAGCTCAAATCCTTTGGTAAGCCAGGTTTGTTTATTTGGATGAGTTTCTTCCTCTGCAGCAAGTGTAAAAAGATTGTAATGCAAGGGTAGGCGCACTGAATTAAATCCCCATGCATGCAAAGAATCAATGTCAGCTTTTGTAATAAAATTTTTTAGCCATGTATCATAAAATTCGTCTGTTTGTTCTTTACTTAATAATTGCTCTATCCTTTTTCTTATGGAAAATTGCGGATTATTCCCCTCGAGCTTCAACATATAACCTTCCTGCAGCATCCAGCCGCCAAGGCCAATTCCCTTTAGTAAAACATTTTCATTTTTTTCATTCACAATCTTTTTACCGGATGCTTTTAAAAAACCCTGGCTATAAATATTTGTAAAAAATATTAAAGCAAATAACAGTAATAATAAGCGTGTAATAATTTTCATGCGCAATTATTTTATTGATTTATTTCCAGATGTAAGTTGCAACAGAACGGGGTTGTAAAGAAGCTGCAGCATGATTACCATGATAAATGATATCAAAAGTTTGTTGTGCATTACTTACATTAGCAACTATCAAAACTTTCTCTGATGAAGGCGTAGTAAATGCAACGTTAGGTAAACTATCCTGTTCATTGGAACCGATTCGTACAGAACCTGGCCTCACAAATTTTGAAACGTGCGCCATTGTATAATATGCAAGATTATAAGTCACGCTATCCTTATTAATAGTAACTGCGCCCTGGCAACTTCCGCAACCACCGCGATCGGTAAAAGGTTTAAATGCAGGGTCAGCAGCGAGGTTCCATAACAAAACATTCCGGCTCCAGTTACGTGGTGCGCCAATTATTAAGCGGCTCACCGGTGATGCAATATTCAGGCCCTTTGTTTCTACATTATTCCTGTTGAATTGCACAACCATTTGTTCAGTAAAATAAATATTTCTTGCAGGATATGCATTATGCACATCAGTTAATGCATCAATCGTTCCGCCATATAAATGAAAAGCTGAACCATCAATATATTTTCTTGCTTCAGGATCATCTAAAATTGAAATAGGATAATCCGGGCGATCAGCATTGTGATCGTAAATAAGAATTTTTGTTTTGATATTATTTTTTTCGAACAAAGGTCCAAGGTGGTTTTTTACAAAGTCTGTTTCGTCTGGTGCAACCAGCAATAAGCTTGGATTATTTCCCGGGTGCAATGGCTCATTCTGAATGGTTATGGCATCAATTGTAATTCCATTCTGTTTCATTTCCCGAATATATTTTACCAGATACTTTGCATACACCTCATAATATTCAGACTTGAGTCTTCCTCCTCTTGTATCATTATTTGTTTTCATCCATGCAGGCGGCGACCATGGAGAGGCTAAGATTTTTATATTCGGAGTGATAGCTAAAATTTCTTTCATCACAGGAATCACATCCATCTTATCTTCTGCCAAATCAAAATGACCTAATGATATATCGCCCGGTACATCATCATAAGAGAAAACTTTTTCATTTAAATCTGATGAAGCGATGCTTAAGCGTAAATAACTTACGCCAATTGCTTTTCCGGTGGTATCAAATATTTGATGAAGCAAAGCAGTTCTCGCAGGCGCACTCATCTGTATAATATGGTAAGCGCTTCCGCCCGTTAGTGCAAATCCAAAGCCATCCATTTGCTGAAATGTTTTACTATCGTCAACAAATATTTGCTTATTGGAATTTTCGCCTGCAGTAAATTTTAGTTGTTCGGGTTGTTGCTCAAACAAAGCAGAGTGATCGTAATCCGTTAACCATACAGAAACATTGTTTGTTTGTGCCCCCGTTTTTTGAAAAGAAAATATTACCAGAGAAAAAATAAAAACATTTCTAATTCGATTTCTTGTAATCATTAGAAGCAAAATTTATATGTTAAGACTTCAAGATGT
>JBDTYU010000097.1:0-4089 GCA_040005535.1 Ginsengibacter sp.
TTATTGAGTTCGTCTTTCATATCTATAATCTGTACGTCGGCTTTTATATTATAAACCTGGTAAATAATATCAATACGCTCTGATGTCATTTTTAAACCAAACGATTTTTGCCTGGTAGCAGATTTACTTTTGTATTCAGCAGCTAGTTCTCGTCCTACGCCATCATCCTTAATCTCAATTTGCAGGCAATGTTCCTGTGGCAGCGATACATCAATACAAATAGTACCACCTTCTTTTTTGTGCATCAGCCCATGCCAAATAGCATTTTCAACATAAGGCTGTAGCAGCAATGGTGGAATATCAATGTATTGCTGGTCTATTTCCGGGCTAACATTTATCTGGTACTTTACTTTGTTTTTAAACCGCATGGCTTCTAATTCAATATACAGTCGCAGCGTTTCTAATTCCTTTTGCAATGTTACTTTTTCCGATCTCGAATTTTCTAATACCAACCGTATCAATTGAGAAAATATGGTGAGATATTCTGAAGCGGTTTCCGAATCATTTTCAAGCGTGTATAGTTTGATAGAATTAAGGCAATTGAAAATAAAATGTGGATTCATTTGTGCCCTCAAAGCCGTCATTTCTGTTTCTGCTATTTTTCGTTCAAAGGCAGTTTCTATTTGTTTTATTTTTTGCACTTCTACTACTTTGTTTTGTGTTGCAAGCTCTGTGGTTCTTATATCTAATGCGGCTTGTAATTGCTGGTTGTAGTTTTGTTGTAATTTATTTTTTTCTAATAATACCAATTTGCTACGGTACGTTAATGCAAAAGAAAAACAAAGAGCTTCAATCACTAATCCCAATAATAGAAATACAATCGGGAAATTGATGACCAGAAATAATTCCTGGTTCATTTCTGCAGAGGGAGAATAGAGATACAACAACGGCATACACCACAATACAATCAAGCTTACAATTCCAGTGAATAAAAACCATTTAACCGGGTCTTTACTTTTTGCTGTAAGAATTAATAAAACAATATTGAGGAATATAATTGCAAAGGGTGTTAGGATGATGCCATAATAATTGAGATTAAAAGGAAACCAGCCAAACCTTACTTCTAAAAGTTGTAGTGCCATTTGCAGGATGCATATCAGCGTCAGCAGCTTCACAACTAACCACCCTTTTTTAAAATGAATATTCAGTCGCAGCATACTGCCAATAAAAAAGCTATAAAGTATGGGTATTAAATAAACGAAAACAGAAAAGATAATATCGTGCAGTAATGGCGAAAACATATACATCCCCAACCGGATATCCATCCAATGCAAGCCTGAAAAAAAAGCGGAAACAGTATAACAGATATACCACAAGAAAGAGACGTGACGATAGAGATAATAATTATAGGCTGCATAAATACCTATGAACAAAAAACATCCCGTCAAGCAGGCCAATATAAGAAAGAGATATCGGGCGGCAAAGGTACTTCTCGCCTCTTCGGCCATGCCAGTAAGTTTGGTTTCAAGAAATATGATGGGAGGAATCAATTGGTTCTGCCTGTCTTCTGTGCGGAGCCAATAGGTGATGGCACTTTGTGGCGGCACTATTACGGGAAGCCTCCCCCGGTCATAAGCCCCAGTACTGCCTGGCTTATGAAAGCCCCTGGTTTCGTATGCCCCACTTCTTGCTATCAACTCATTTGTGGTGTATAGCCGGGTAAAATAATGAACAGTGTTTATACTCAGATTTACAGTGTCTGTCTCAGAACTGTTACGGACTGTAAATTTTTTCCATTGAATAATTAACGGCCTGTTACCGAATTTTTGTTTCCGCCATTCATTTCTGTATGGAACAAAAACCTGCTTTTTTATTTCTTCAAAAGAGAGTGCCGTATCAGTTGTTTCCTGGTAAATAAAACAGTTGTCTGCTATATCCAGAGATTGCTTCCAGTTGGGTTGCCCATTTAGTACAATAGTATCCTGAGCATAAAGACAGCCCATCATTACCATTAAAAAAGAAAGTACTAAAAAGGTTCGTTGCATATCCGTTATTCTGTTTTCAAAAAGTCTTTATGTATTTGCTAACCTACTGCAACTTACTCCCTCAACCTAATAATAATGGTGGGTGGCCGTTTTTTTTAGGGAATGGTAAACCGGCTAAATCTTTACCTGAAACAATGCAAAAAACGCTGCTCGCTCAGTAACTCCGTCACTCACCACAAAGCATTTCGATATAAGTTCTTGCTATGATAGTTTCGTTTTAAAATTAAGAAACATGAAAAGAATAATCATTTTATTATTGGCCATAATTATTACCAATACTCTTTTAAAGGCACAGCCACCAGTAGGTAAATACAATACCACTAACTATCCTAAAAACCGTAAGGAAATTGAGTTACTCAAAACACTTCCTGATTCGGTACAGCACCTTAATGATGATTATTTAGCCATTGGCCCTGAAGGAAAAATTTCTTATGGCTTTGAACAATGGAAAAAGGGCTTTGCTGACCACGGTGCCACTTTTAAATCAGTTAAACCTGTACCGGGAATGGGTGTATTACGAATTTATAATGGAGATGCAGCCGTAAGGCATGATGTATTGGATGTTGTGTTTGATACGCCCAAAGGAGATTTAAAGATAAGGGTCATTAGAATGGAATGCTACGTTAAACAGCAGGGCAAATGGTATTTTGTTCAAGGGCAGGGAACGAGGGCTTTGAGCAAAGAAGAGATAGAAGAAATGAGTAAAACAATGTTGCAAAAGAATTAAGAATTTAACCACCAGCAAAAATCAGATAAAAAAATAACGCCATGATTACAATAAACACAAAACATCAACATCTTTCAAAAGCCTTACCTACACAGGCTATTTGCGTATTGGTTTGCCTGGCCTTCACTGGTATTGTAGCATTACTTTTCTTCTGGCTGTCACCAGTTGCAGTTAGCGTTAATGAATATTTTACAGGTTGTTTGCAAGGTGTTACCAGTAAATTAAATCTCGGTCGTTGGTGAGGCGGGATGCAGAAAATCATCGTTTTTTAAATAATAAAATACATAAACAGACAATAAATGAAAATGAAAACAGGTAAAATAGCAATAGTAGTTATCATGGTAACTATCGCTTTACATGCAGAAGCACAAGTTGTTCCTGCGGGAAAATTTAATGTCACCAATTATCCAAAAGATAGAGCGGCGATCAATGCCATCAGGAATAATTTTGACAGCGCTTATTCTTTAAATGATAATTATGTAGGCATTGGTGCAGAAGGCATGATTTATTACGGAAAAATGGCAGAAATAACAAGTATGCAACAATCTGGTGTAAGTTTTAAATCTATAACAATTGTGCCGGGCACTTCTTTGCTAAGAATATTCAATGGCAACAGTGCATTAAAAACTTTTGTAGCCGATGTTGTTTTTACTACAGCTGATGGAGAGCTTGATGTTAAAGTAATAAGGCAGGAATCATATGTAAAACAAGGCGGAAAATGGTTTTACGTAGCTGGACAAGGCACCATGGTACAGACACCGGAGGAATTGCAGGAATCCATGAAAAAGCACACGATACGAAAGCAATAAGTTTAATGGGTACAATAATATTATCAACAAATAAATTAAAGAACATGAACAAGCAAAAAATCATCACCCGACTAATAATAGTCCTTGTATTTATCGTATCTGTTTTTACAAAAGCAGCGGCACAAGTACCACCAGCAGGCAAATACGACACGAGCAACTATCCTCAAGATAGAAAATTGATTACGGCCATACGAAACAATTTCGATTCTTCATTATCACTAAACGACAACTATGTTGGTGTGGGTGCAGGTGGCAGAATTATTTATGGCAAAGCAGCGCATATAAAAGCCTTTCAACAGTTAGGTTGGAGTTTTAAATCGTATAAGCCGGTAGTAGGTACAAGTTTGCTAAGAATATTTAATGGTAATACTGCAATTAAAACTGATATGGTTGATGTGATTTTTTCCTCCCCCAAAGGCGACCTTTCTTACAAAGTAATTCGGGCAGACACATACATCAAACAAGATGGTAAATGGTTTTATGTAATGGGGCAAGGCACTAACTATCAAACCGATGATGAAATGACTGAGCATATTAATAGGCATTTAGTGAAATAAGTAATCACAAT
>JBDTYU010000098.1:0-3083 GCA_040005535.1 Ginsengibacter sp.
ATTGATCTTTTTGATCTGGTAAAATTGCCGGATGCTGCGGGTATGCTTAACCGTTATCCTCACCAGCTAAGCGGAGGACAAAAACAAAGAGTAATGATTGCAATGGCCATGAGCTGTAATCCTGCGCTGTTGATTGCCGATGAGCCTACAACTGCACTGGATGTAGTAGTTCAAAAAACAATCTTACTGCTTATTAAAGAGTTGCAGCAAAAACAACAAATGAGCGTAATGTATATTACTCATGATCTTGGATTAGTAGCAGAAATTGCAGATAAAGTAGTGGTAATGTATAAGGGAGAAATTGTAGAGATGAATACAGTAAAAGAAATTTTTTCAAATCCAAAGCATCTCTATACCAAGGCCCTGATAAGTTGCAGGCCAACTGCATTGTCAAAAGGAAAACGTCTTCCAATGGTCAGTGATTTTTTAAATGACCCTGACGGGAAGTTTGTTTTGCCGGAAGAAAATTCTTTTGCCAAAAAAAAATACACAGAATCTGTTGATTCTTCGATTGAGCTATTAAAAGTTAAAAATCTGAAAGTTTATTTTCCTGTGAAGAAAAGTTTTACGGGCAAAATATTAAATGAGTTTAGAGCCATTGATGATGTAAGCTTTTCCGTTTTAAAAGGAGAAACTCTTGGAATGGCAGGGGAAAGCGGTTGCGGTAAAACCACGCTGGGCAGGGCTTTAATACGATTGATTGAACCCACAGCTGGTAATATTTTTTTCAATGGAACTGATATTGCCCACATACCTGATGAGCAGTTCAGGAAAATGCGCAAAGATATCCAGATCATTTTCCAGGATCCTTATGGCTCATTAAATCCACGCCTTACCATAGGGCAGGCGATCAATGAACCAATGAAAATTCACGATATATTACCAACCGGAAAACAGCGAAAAGAAAAAATAATGAACCTGCTGCAAAAAGTAGATTTAAAGCCTGAACATTTTAACCGCTATCCGCATGAGTTCAGTGGCGGGCAGCGACAACGTATTTGTATTGCAAGAGCGCTTAGCCTGAATCCTGAATTTATTATTTGCGATGAGAGTGTATCTGCACTTGATGTAAGTGTGCAGGCACAGGTTCTTAATCTATTAAATGATCTCAAAAATGAATTTGGATTTACAACCATTTTTATTTCACACGACCTTGGAGTTGTACATTATATAAGTAACCGGATTATGGTAATGAACAGAGGTAAAATTGAAGAGATAGGATCTGCCGATGAAATTTATTATAATCCTAAAAGGCTATACACACAAAAATTAATAGCTTCCATTCCTAAAATGAATTTCTAAAACTATTTAAAGGTTCAGAATTTTAATCCAGAAGTTTTCATTACAAATTCTTACCTTCGCACCCTTAAAAAAAAATCATGCCGTAACATGATAAGTGGCCAGCAGCATTTGGCACGTATCTCTGTACAACAGTAATGGCATGTGACAATTAACTTTAAATCTACAATTGCACATGAAACTAAGTCAATTTAAGTTTGACCTTCCCCTTAATCTTATTGCGCAAACTCCTGCCAGGCGAAGAGAAGACAGCAGGATGATGGTAATTGAAAGGAAAACCGGTAAGATAGAAAACAAGCATTTCAAAGATATTCTTGATTATTTTGATGACAAAGATGTTTTTGTGGTAAACAACACAAAAGTTTTTCCTGCCCGCATGTATGGCCGTAAAGAAAAAACAGGCGCAAAAATCGAAGTTTTTCTTTTGAGAGAATTACATAAGCAAAACCGTTTGTGGGACGTAATTGTTGATCCGGCCCGAAAGATTCGCGTAGGAAACAAATTATATTTTGGCGAAAGTGATGAACTGGTGGCAGAGGTTATTGACAACACAACAAGTCGCGGAAGAACTATACGTTTTTTATGGGATGGGCCTGAAGATGAGTTTAGAAAAATGCTTTATTTCATGGGTGAAACTCCTTTACCAAAATATATAAAGCGCAAGCCCGACGAAGAAGATAAAGAAAGATACCAGACAGTTTATGCCAAGCATGAAGGAGCCGTGGCAGCACCAACCGCAGGGCTTCATTTTAGCGCTGAATTAATAAAACGCCTGGAGATAAAAGGTATTCGCTTTGCAGAAGTTACGCTGCATACAGGTTTGGGAACTTTTCGCCCAATAGAAGTGGAAGATCTTAGCAAACATAAAATGGATGCTGAGTATTATCATATTGATGAAGAAGCCTGCCGCATTGTAAACAAAGCGAAGGAAACAGGTAGAAGAATTTGTTCAGTAGGCACAACAACCATGCGTGCTATGGAAACTTCATTCACCGCACAAAAATTACTTAAGCCTTCTGAGGGATGGACGAATCATTTTATACATCCTCCTTATAAATTTAATATTGCTGATTCTTTAGTTACCAATTTTCATTTACCAAAAACGAGCCTGCTTATTATGACATGCGCATTTGCAGGTTACGATCTTATTATGGATGCGTACAAAAAGGCCATTAAAGACAAATATCGTTTCTTTAGTTATGGAGATGCTATGCTGATAATATAGATTCAAATAAATTATGCAACAAAAAACTCTCCAATGAACGGGGAGTTTTTTATTTTGGAAATATTTTTCTTTGGAATAAATTAGAGCAAACAATTTAAGAAATGAAAACACTTAATCAATGGCTGGATGAGTATGGTGAGAGCCACACAAATGAAACCAATAAATTCATTCACTGGATTTGTGTGCCGGCGATTTTTTTCTCCATTACGGGTTTGCTTTATTGCATTAAACTGCCATGGTCTGTTACTGAAAATTTACAAGTTAATATTGCAATGATTGTGTTATTATTGACAACGATTTATTATGTATCGCTTTCAATACCAATTGGCATAGGCATGTTATTTTTCGGTATTCTTTGTCTTGCAATTTGTTATGTGATTGAAACTTTTACTCCAATACCATTATGGATTTTTTGTGTTATAATATTCATCGTAGCCTGGATTGGACAATTTTACGGCCATAAAGTTGAAGGCAAAAAACCTTCATTTTTAAAGGACATACAATTTTTATTGATAGGCCCTATGTGGCTAATGAGTTTTGTTTATAGAAAGATGGGAAT
>JBDTYU010000099.1:0-3432 GCA_040005535.1 Ginsengibacter sp.
TTTAACTCTAAACGTTCCGGAGTATTTTTTTTGTTTTTATTGGTAATATACCGGCTGGTGCCTGGCATGCCGGAAGTCTTATGTTCCGTACATTCCAAAATTACCTGTACCCTGTTTCCTTTTCTTGCCATTTTATTAATTTGATAATGTGATAATTTGCCAATGTAATAATGATTTGGCTAATTAGCATATCAGCTAATTAGCATATCAGCACATTTTATATCTTAGCCCCGTTTGCTCTCATTTCCTTTACTACCTTAAATAGACCATTTTTATTAATGGTGCGTATAGCCTCAGTAGATAATTTTAAAGTGACCCATTTATCTTCTTCAGCAAGAAAATATCTTTTCTTTTGAAGATTCGGTAAAAATCTCCTGCGTGTTTTTATATTTGAATGAGAAACAGTGTTCCCGCTAATTGGTCTTTTTCCTGTAACCTGACATACTCTGGCCATAAATGATCTTTTTTTCGGACGGCAAAGGTAACAAAGAATTGATTACCTTAAAAATAATTAAAGGATTTTTTCGATAGTGATTGCATAACTGACATAATGCGTGTTTTTAATTTCTTTTTTTCACAGGCATAATTTGTGCAGCGTACTTGTAAAATTTTTATGGAAACATTCAATAAAATAATTAATGATGAAAAACCGGTTTTAGTTGATTTTCATGCAGAGTGGTGCGGCCCCTGTAAGATGATGGCTCCGGAGTTAAAGCGATTTGCTCAAAACCACAAAGAGAGTGTAAGGGTTTTGAAAATTGACATTGATAAAAATCAACCTGCAGCAGGTAAGTATAGTATACAAGGTGTTCCTACATTGATACTTTTTAAAAAAGGCGAAATTCTTTGGCGGCAATCGGGGGCGATGAATGCGCAACAAATTTCTGAAGCTGTAAAATCAAGGATATAATTTTTTTAAGTTTATACAAAAAGAAATAATCAATATTCTATGGCTACTAATTCTATAAATTCTGTGTACAAGGGTGGCATGAATTTTACAACTCTCATAGACGGTCACACTATTACAGTAGACCTCAATAAAGAAGGAGGTGGCAATGATGAAGGGCCAGGTCCAAAAATTTTAATGCTGGTTTCATTGGCGGGTTGTACAGGCCTTGATGTTGTAAGTCTTCTTAAAAAAATGAAAGCAAATTTTTCTGATTTTTCAATAAATGTTGAAGCACATCTTACAGAAGAACACCCAAAGATTTATGACGAGGTAACCCTTACTTATAATATTAAAGTGAGTAAGACAGATGAATCAAAAGTCGAAAAAGCTATTACCTTATCGCAGGATAAATATTGTGGGGTAAGTGCAATGTTCAGAACATTTGCAAAGCTCTCTAATAAGATAGTTTTTCTGCAAGCCTCACCCCAACCCCTCTCCGAAAAAGAGGAACCTTAAAACTTATCCCGGAAAGTTTAATTTCTTTTCTGCAATTTTCTTTCATTCCACACTCTCATCATTTGTAGTGAGACGGCAAGTAATATCAGGCTGAAACCGAAGTAGAATCCCGGGCCCAAAAATTTATTTTCTTTGAAAATAATAAAGGCAAGAATGATGGCATACACAGGTTCCAGGTTGTACATAAGATTAGCCGTAAATGGTGATATTATTTTTAGTGCATTCAATTGCAAAATAAAGCTGAGCACTGTACATATCCAGGCAAGAATGAGGAGCCACATCCAATCTGAAAAAGTTGGAAGATAATAATTTGCGGGAAAAAAATGCAGGTAAAAAGGAATGATAATACAAAGGGCTAGAAAGCCTCCCGTCATCTCAAAAAGTGTAACGACTTTAGGTGAAAATTCTTTTAGCAGATTTTTATTAAATATTGGAAACAGGCTCGCCAGCATTGCTGAAACAATTCCAAAAATAATCCCGGTTTTATATTCGGGATAAAAATTAAAGATGAGATATATACCTGCAATCGCAAGCAGGCCCAACAGTACTTCTATCCAATCAATTCTTCGCTTCATTATAATTGGTTCAAAAAAACAAGTGAAAAATCCAATTGCTGAAAGACAGGTTACAGATACTGAAACATTAGAATACTTAATACTTCCATAAAATGTAACCCAGTGGAATGCTACAATGACTCCTACACCAAAAATTTTCATTGTATTTAAAAAAGAAATCCTGATGAATTCTTTTCTGACTAATAATATTAACGCTAGCGAAACGGCACTTAACAACATCCTGTACCAAACCAATATGCCTTCATTTAAATTGATAAGCTTTCCAAGAATGGCAGTAAATCCTGCAAAAAGAACAGCGATATGCAGTTGAAGAAAAGCCTTTTTCATGCCGGGTAAAAGTAGGAAAGATGTTTGAAGCACGACGTACGACGTACAATGTGAGAAAACCGTATTTCTCAGGGTATCTAAATCAAATACTCATTATTTAGGTTGTCTGTTACATCGTAAATCAAATAGCACATCGTACATGTAAATTAACATTCCTTTGTATAAAAAAATATAAGCCAATGTAATTGTACCATTCATAGTTTTATATTTGCCCCTGTCTATCTAAAACCCAACTATGAGCTTTAAACGAATTAACAACATCACAGGGTGGGCAATATGTTTTATTGCTTGCATGGTATATTTATTAACCATGGAGGCTACCGGTAGTTTTTGGGATTGCGGCGAGTTTGTTTCCAGCGCTTATAAACTTCAAATACCCCATCCTCCGGGCGCGCCTTTATTTGTATTGCTGGGAAGGATATTCAGTATTCCATTAAACCCCCATAATGCAGCGAGAGGTGTAAACACAATGAGTGCGCTTGCCAGTGGTTTTACAATTTTATTTTTATTCTGGAGCATTACCCACTTTGCAAGAAAAATTTATCAGAAAAATAATTTGGTACTCAGCAATAATCAAATATTTACAATTATGGCTGCAGGTGTCGTTGGCGCTTTGGCTTATACTTTCAGTGATTCTTTCTGGTATAGTGCAGTTGAGGGAGAAGTTTATGCGATGTCTTCTTTTTTTACTGCTATCGTTTTTTGGGCAGTTTTAAAATGGGAGCAGGATGTTACTGTTGAACAATCAAATGGAATCAAAGGACATTTTACCCGTGCAGACAGGTGGCTGATCTTAATCTTCTATCTCATAGGGCTTGCAGTGGGCGTACACTTATTATGCATTCTTACCATTCCTGCAATTGTAATGGTATATTATTTTAAGCGTTATACTACAACCAAATGGAAAACTTTTTGGGCTTTTGTAATTGCCTGTCTTATAACCGGCATTGTACAGGTTCCAATGATTCAATGGACAATTAAGTTTGCAGGCCAATTCGATATATTTTTCAAAAATGATCTCGGCTTGCCGTTCTTTTCCGGCTTTACTTTCTATTTTATATTTATAGGCGTCATCATTTATTTTATGCTGAGGCTTGCCAATAGAAAGAACTGGAACTTTTTAAA
>JBDTYU010000100.1:0-5245 GCA_040005535.1 Ginsengibacter sp.
AACTTGCCAAAGAAGCTAAAAATGCTGATTACGAAAATTTCGCAAATCAATTAATAAAACAACTTTAATACATCTTTATCTGACATGACATAAATATTTTTTGTTCAGGAAATTTATATCAGGAAAGCTTTTCCTTTTTGGTGTTATCGAATTTACTAATTAATTCAGCTATACTTCTGCTACTTTCTCATTTTGGCTATGAGGCGACTTCCCGGAATTGGCCTTCCGGAAAACAGCAGCGCAAAAACTTTCACAATGATCCTGTCGCGTAGCAACGATTTCCGGTATTGTTTATCTTTCTTTTCTTTAAAGATTTTTTTTGCCCGCGTTTGTATTGCATGCAGGATCCTGTAATCATTAATAACCGGGTGAGTCCGCAATCTTTTCCCATAAGTTTCCGGTAAACCTTCTGCAATAGCTGTTGCGCAAAGTTTTCCTGAAAGCACTGACGGTAAGATGCCCTCACCGGTCATTGGCTGTGCAAGGCCAAGTGCATCACCAATTAAAAACACATTATCTGCCTGGCAAAACTTAAGATGATCAGTTTCGAAAATAATATAGCCATGTCCCTTCATCTTATCCAGCATAGGTCTTGATGAAAGGGGTATCGAGCCGGGTATTCCATTGCCTTCGAAAAAAGACCTGGCCTTGTTCCAGGCCGGTAGCACATCTCTCGCCACCTTGGTGCCTGTCCCTACGTTCATCCACTGGCCCTTGGGAACATTCCATGAATAGCCTTTCATATCATCATGTAACAATATCTCCGGTTCTCCATCCTCTCCCACACGTGATGCAGCAATCTCTTCAGGGTTTCCCTCAAATTCTCTCTCCTGGGTTCCGCACTGAAGGTTATCTTTTTCCGGGAACAATGATCTGGCCACCGGGCAGTGAGTGCCGCCTGCTCCTATAAGATATTTTGCCCGGTATTGGTTATCGATCACCCAATATCCATCTTTGTCTTTTTCTATCTGCCGCACATTGTATCCTTCAATGGTCTCTACCTTACTTCTCTTCAGGAGAAAATCATCGAACTCATAACGACGTACAAAATATCCATGCGATTTTATAGTATATTTTTTTCCACGAAAGTGGATGTGAACATTGTTCCACTCCCATAGCCCGCGTGTATAATCTTTGGGTGATAACTCAAGAACATCCCAGATTGGTGTAGAAACCCAGCCTGCACAAAGCTTGACGCGGGGAAAATTGCCCCTGTCCAGTAATAAAGTATTAATCCCGGATTTTACGAGAAAGGAAGCGCAGGTGCTGCCGGCAGGGCCTCCGCCAACTATAATAGCATCGTATGTTGGAATGGTATTCATATCAGATGACAATACTACGAATTCTTTTTATTTAAAGACTTTTTCACAGAGCTAAGTGCTCAGAATGCTTTAGTGCTGGGAAGTTAAATTAAGGAAATACCAGGGTGTACAAACTTAACATCAACCATAACCATCCTGTTTCAGCATGTTTGAGCGAAACTAACGGTTATGGTTAATCGTTATTTAGTATAATAGAAATACATTTTTGTTGTTATGAATGTTGACTAACTCTCAACCGGCGTAGATATTAGCCTCTGTTAATTATATACATATCGTAATATTAAAATATCATTGAATTTAATTTCAGAAGGTTTTTGAGTGGCAGAATTTATACTCACTGAAACTGGTGAAATACCAAAGGTTGCAGGATAATTTTTGCTGAAATAAAACATCTCACTGCTAAAGCTTCCATAATAATCTGATTGCAGATCTAATAAATAATATTGAGGATAAATGTTATTGAAAGTATTTATTCTTGAATCATAAGTTATATACATGGTATCCGGAGCGCCCATATTATCGGGTGTGCGGTTTATAAAAGTGGTCAGGTTGCCATTTGTATATAAAAAAATATTATCTCTTAAAAGCCGGCCGCCAAGAAAATGTGTCTTTCTTTCATATAAAGTACTGTCACTATTGTAAGTAAATTCTTCATGAAGAAAGGTCGTGTTGATAGGTATTTGAGTTTCATAAATCTGAGTTACATGTCCATTTACATCATAAACAAAAGTATGTATTAAGGTTTTATAAAAGTCTCCATTAGGATCATGATACCAGTATTCTATAGTGGAAATCCTGTTATTAGAATAATTTATAAACCTTTCCTGATGATAATTTGATTTGATCTTTGTTAGTTTACCGGAATTATAATTCATACTATCATTTATTGGATCTGTTGCATCTAATTCCTGCTGTACAGCTAAGGTACCGGCAAGGATAGTTTCAGGAACAATTATAGAAACAGTATCCTTCCCTGTTGCTCCTGCATTATCTGTAACTGTTAATTCAAATTTATAATTGCCAGCGATAAGATTATTAATTACAGTGCCGGCACGGGTTGGATTTTCTATTACCGGTATTCCTGACCCTGTAATCTCCCGCCATAAATAAGTTGTTATAAAACCATCTGTATCTTCTCCACTGCCAGCAAGGGTTGCCGTATTTACCGGAAGTACTACAACCTGGTCAACTCCGGCATTTGCTTTGGGAGCAATATTTGGTGAAGATGCACCAATGCTATCCACATTTAAATTGAAACTGCAATGGTTGCTTCCTGCATTTATAATAAAGCTATTTGCTCCCGATTTTACTGGTGTACCTGAGCCTTGTAAAATAATTTTTTGATTACCAGCAGTATTAAAACTGCCCGATCCGGAAAATAAAATTCCATTAACGGAATTGGCAGATGCAGTCCAGTTTCCTGTTTTTGAAACATCCACATCAATGGTAATTTTATTAAGAGAATCTAAAGACTTATTTGTTTTATAAATTCCCGAAAGCACTATACGAGAACAGGTATTTGGTGAACCAATTAATGTAAAAACGGCTGTTGAATCTGTGGAATCTACCGGATCAGGATTAAATGGTTTTTGGCACGATGAAACAAATAGAAACATGAAAAAAGCAAATGACCATCTCATAATGTAGAATGTGAATTACAATTTACTATAATTTACTTAATAAGAAACGTTGTCCCGGAACGTAGAGTTGCTTTATGAAGAAGGTAGCAATTAATTATACCGCATTTCCATCCTATACTATATGGGTAATAATGTAAAATCAATTTCACACACTGCAAATAAATGCATGTGCCGGTCAACAAACTTTCATAAAACTATATTAGCTGATGTTTTTTTTGTCATTATAGAGTGGCTAATACTCCAATTAAAGATTCAATATCTTTTTCAGTATTATATAAATGCACCGAAACCCTGATTGTGTCACCCCGGGTTGAAACAAAAATTTTTCTTTCCTGCAGCTTCTCTAATAAATTAATTGCACTGAAATTTTGTGGTAATAGGAAACCAAATAAGTGGCTGGTTCTATAGTTCTCATCTTCAATCCAAATTTTTTTTTCTTTTAATAATTGTACAAGAGGCTGTATGAGATTACTGCAATACTCCTGGATTGAGTTTACTTTCCAGTCAATAATTTGTGCCAATGCGGCGTTGAACATTGGTGCAAGAATAAAGTTGCTGAATTCCCCGACATTATATCTTGCCGCTCCTGGTTTATACTCATCAACATAAGATGTTAACCGTGCAAAATCGCCGGCATTGGATTTATTCATCCACGAATCTTCCAAAGGAGCACCATTATTAAAATATTCGCTGAAATAAGCAAAGCCGATAGAATAGGGAGCTAATAACCATTTATATGCTGCACATACTAAAGCATCAATATGGAAAAGTGTTACGTCAATCGGAAGAGCCCCAACAGATTGAGTTCCGTCAACAATAAATAAAGCGTTTACTTCCATACATCTTTCACCAATTTTTTGCAGGTCAAACTTTGTTCCGTCTGTCCAGTGTATGCCCGATATAATAACTACTGCTGTTTCTATGTTGATTGATTCTAATATCTTTTCATTCCATTTTTTTCCTCTTTCACTAGAGTAAGGTGGTGGTGAAATTACTTTCAGCTCCTTATCATTTTTTTTACACCAATTTAAAATAGTGTAATAATCACTTGGAAATTCATCGGATACTGTTATTGCGTGTTTCCCATTGTTAACCGGCAAATTATTTACAACGCTTTTAAGTCCATAAGAGGACGAAGGAATTAAGGCAATTTGCTGAGGTGCCGCATTAATAAGGCTGCCCAACTTTACACGTATCTCTTCTCCTTCATAAAAAAAATCTTCAGACTTTATAAATGCCGGGTTTCTTTTTCTTGCCATTCCTTTAATTCCTGCTTCCTCAACTGATTTTAGAAGTGGGGATATATAAGCGCAATTCAAATAAACAATTTCTTCCGGCAGTTGAAATAAATGTTTTTGAGATGATAGCATGTTGAAGATTATTTTTTTATTTATGATTACTGCTTGCTTTATATGCGTTGATTACTTGATCAACACGGGAGTCTGAACGGGTATTTTTTGCATGCAATTATTTTTTCTTTTTCACTTTTGCATCTGCTCTTTCCAAATTTTCCTTCACCTTAAATTTTACAATCTTACTTATTAAGTTTAATGGCATTGGTTTATCTATCGGAAATTTTACCGATCCTTTCGCTCCGTCATAGGCAGATAGCTCTTTTTTGAATGCTTCAATTCCTGATGGCGTGGGATAAAATCCAATATGATTTTTATAGGCTGCAAAATGCACCAGATTACCCTTTAGTGTAAAGGTGGGTATTTGATAATTGATTGCTTCCCCGGCATCCGGCGCAGCTTTGCTTATTGTCGTTCTCAGTTCTTCCAAAATCTTTTGGGTGTCTTTTGGAAAACCTGCAATATATTCATCTATGTCTTTGGGTTTTGTTTTGTCGGGTGTCATAAATATTTTTTTATTAAGGTAAGTTTAATCATTAATCTGCCTTTTAATAAAATTTTAATTTTAAAATAATAAACTGGTTGTTGTAATTTCAAAAATATTTTTAATATTTCAACTTTTTATTATGCCCACAGAACAGTACCATGAACCACCTTCAGAATTATCACAGGAAACGAGAACATTTGCAAGAATGATACAATCATTAATTGAAGAAGCAGAAGCCATTAACTGGTATGAGCAAAGGATAAGTGTAGAAAAAGATAAAGATGCTAAAGCCATTATGGAAAATGCGCAAAAAGAAGAATTCAAGCATTTTAGTATGGACCTTGAATTTTTATTAAGAAAAAAGGATGACTGGAGAACAATGATTAAAACTGTTGTTGGCCGGTCTGGTGATATTGTAAAAAATGGAGAAAAAGGAGAAGATAA
>JBDTYU010000101.1:0-6731 GCA_040005535.1 Ginsengibacter sp.
GTTCTACCTGGTTATTTTTTTCATCAATATGGAAATATAATTCTTCATCAACCTTAGGCATATTTTTTTGCTGATCGGCGAGGTAATAGTTTTCAGTTTTTTGAAGTTTAACTCTCATGCCCGGCTCACTTAAATACTTAATAAGTGCGCTGTTTTTTGGAAGCCCTCTGTGGGCCCGAAATAACGAAAGGCCGCCATCTTTAGGATCATCATTTCCCTCGGCGATTTTTTTCCTTGCTTCTATTAAAAAACCATTGGTAACTTTTTTTTGGGCTTCAACAATTCTTTCAACCCGTGGCTTCATCTGGTCAAATTCCTGCTGGTCTCCACGAGGTACGGGCCCGGAAATTATTAATGGTGTTCTTGCATCGTCAATCAATACACTATCTACCTCATCAACCATGGCGAAGTGATGTTTACGCTGTACCATCTCATCAGGTGAGTGAACCATATTATCACGCAGGTAATCAAAACCAAATTCATTATTGGTACCGTAAACAATATCGCTGTTGTAGGCTTTGCGGCGCTCATCACTGTTGGGTTCATGCTTATCAATACAATCAACAGTAAGGCCGAGCCATTCAAATAAAGTTCCGTTCCATTCGCTGTCCCTTCGGGCGAGGTAATCATTCACTGTTACAATATGCACACCTTCGCCTGCTAATGCATTGAGATATGCAGGCAATGTAGATACCAGCGTTTTACCTTCACCCGTAGCCATCTCTGCAATTTTCCCTTCGTGCAAGACAATACCACCAATAAGCTGTACATCATAATGAAGCATGTTCCAGGTTATCTCTGTTCCACCGGCTGGCCATTTGTTTTTATAAATTGCTTTATCGCCTTCTATCCTTATATATTTTTTGGTTATGCTGAATGTTTTATCCAATTCAGTGGCAGCAGATTCCAGTTCAGCATTGTCTTTAAAGCGGTGGGCAGTTTCTTTTACTACAGCAAATGCCTCGGGTAAAAGTTCCAAAAGTATTTCTTCAATTTTTTTATCCCTGTCTTTACCCATAGCATCTACTTCCTGGTAAATGCCATCACGCCCGGCTATATCATCGGAATCGAGCTGTTCAGCCTCAGCTTTTTTAGCGTTTATTTCATCATCAATACTTGTGAGATGTTCTTTTATGCGTTGTTTGAATTCATCGGTCTTATTGCGCAGTTCATCATTGGAAAGAGACTGGTATTGATCAAAAAAAGCATTGATTTTAGCCACATAGGGGGTAATTATCTTTACATCTTTTTCGCTTTTATTACCGCCAAATATTTTTGAAAAAAAGCCGGACATATATAATTCTGATTAAATGAATGATTTTGAGAAATTTTATTTGTCAAATTTGATGCAGAAAAATTTTCATAGCCATAATGACAGAAAAGCGAAGTTACTAAATAGAAAATAGTAACTCTTATGATGAAGAGAAATTTAAGAATTCTGCCTCATCTCAACTCCATCTCTCCTTCGACCCTTCGATTCCTCAGGGCAGGCTAAGTTGAGGACAAGTTTGAGGCGGAATAGTCTCTCCAAAAAAAAAGTACAGCTTTAAATGAAATTTTATAAGCAGCGAATTGAGTTTATAAAAAATATTTGTTTGTAATTTGGATGTTATGAAAAAGGAATATTGGGTTTTGATAATTATAATCAATTTATTCTTTGTCGCCTGTTCAACTTCAAAACAAATCAACCGGCTGGCAAAAAATAATATTTTGAAAAACGCTGCATTTATTTCAGCACATACGGGTATCAGTATTTATGAACCTGCTACACAAAAATATTTGTACAATTACCAGGGCGATAAATATTTTGTACCGGCAAGTAATACAAAATTGCCGACTTGCTATGCAGCAATGAAATATTTAGGTGATAGCCTTGTGGGAATAAAATATGTTGATCTCAATGATACATTATTTGTTATTGCATCCGGTGATCCTACTTTTCTGCACCATGATTTTAAAAATCAAAGAGTGTATGATTTTTTAAAAAATAGCCGTAAGAAAATTTTCATAAATACTTCGCATTGGCAGGATAAAAGATGGGGGAATGGCTGGTCATGGGATGATTATAATGATGATTATATGGCGGAAAGAAGTGCCGTGCCTATGTATGGGAACTTAATAACGTTTAGTAATCAATTAAAAAATATCCGGGTATCTCCATCTTATTTTTCAAATAAAATAATTCGTGATAACACACAAGACCAGGAGTCTTTGCCAACTTTTATTCAAAGGGAAATTTCTTCAAATATTTTTTTTATAAAAGGAGAAGATTCTTTGTTAACCGACGTTGACATACCTTTTTATACAGCAAATGATTCCATATTATTAAACCTCTTAAAAGATACTTTACACAAAACTGTCTATAAAAATTATTTACTAAATAAGGAAGAAACCGCTGGTGAAAAAGAATATTATTCCCAGCCAACCGATTCTCTATTGGAACTAATGATGCACCGCAGTGATAATTTCTTTGCAGAACAAAGTTTATTAATGGTAAGTGATAAGTTATTGGGCACAATGAAGGATGACATAATAATTGATACATTATTAAAAACAGATTTTAAAGACTTACCACAAAAGCCTTACTGGGCAGATGGTTCGGGGCTTAGCCACTATAACCTTTTTTCGCCACAGGATTTTGTTATGATTCTTAATAAAATGAAAAATGAATTTGGAATGGAGCGCATTAAAAATATTTTACCCACAGGTGGTAAAGGCACTCTTAGTAATTATTATAAAGCAGAGAGCGGATTCATCTTTGCCAAAACAGGCACACTCTCAGGCGTAGTTGCATTAAGTGGCTTTTTATATACAAAGAAAAACAAGCTGTTGATATTTTCAGTGCTGGTTAATAATCATCGTGACAGTGGCACAAATATCAGAAGGGCTGTAGAAAAATTTATTAAACAGGTAAGGGAAGAAAATTAAAAAAATTATTTGTTCAAACCTTCATAAATGCTAAAAGTTATGTGATAAACATTATTATAAAACGTATGCATTTGCTTTATCTCTCTTTATTTATAAGATTTTACGGCAAATAAAATTTGCAGTATGTCATATCAGGCTTATCCTATAGTTTCAGTAATTATTCCATTTCTTAATGGAGGTAATTGGCTGAGTGAAGCCATTGAAAGTGTAATCAGTCAATCCTATTCAAATTGGGAAATAATACTTATTGACGATGGTTCGGAAGAAGAACATAGCAGGATTGGCAGGAAATATAGTTTTCAATATCCTGAAAAAATTATTTACACAGATCATCCAGGGCATATAAACAGAGGAGTTACTATTGCACGAAACCTGGGCATAAGTTTATCGAAAGGAAAATATATTGCCTTTCTTGATTCTGATGATTGCTGGTTACCACAAAAACTTCAGACCCAACTTGAATTATTTGGTCTTCATCCCGAAGCTGAAATGATTTGCGAAGCATCCCGGTTTTGGTACAGTTGGGAAAATCCCTCTCTTGAAGATACAATAGTGAATGTAGGGACACAACCCGATATATTATATGACCCTCCTCAATTAATTTATAACTTATATCCATTGGGAACAGGAGCGCCACCATGTCCTACCGGTATTATAATTAAAAGACACGCATTTGATCGCTCGGGAGGTTTTGTGGAATCATTTACAGGAATTAACCAGCTATATGAAGACCAGGCGTTTTTATTCAAAATTTATCTGCATGAAAAAGTTTATATCTCCGGATGTGCAAATAATATGTACCGCAAAAGAAGCGGGTCTTTAACGGAATCTGCAAATGATGAGAAACATTATTACAGGGTAAGGCAATTTTTTCTTGACTGGGCTGAAGAATATTTAAGGCAGCATAAAATAAAAAATATTGAGATCGAAAGTTTAATATCCAAAGCAAGGGCCGATATAAAACATTATTAAAAAACTTTTTAACCAGGTATGATACTGTAATTTTTGTTTCTTTTTAAAAATAGTAGCATTATTAACATGAACATTCCGCATCCTAAACCCAGAGCTGGTGCAGAAAAAATGCCCAGGCTCCATCCTGTTATATAAGATCCCATAACATCACATAAATTGATCAGTGCCAGATACGAAGTGAATTGTGAGCCTTCCACCTTCTTTAGACATAGACCCATTAGTATAGGAAAGATCGTTACACTAAGAAGTGGATCGGCGAGGTTCCAGAGTATTAATGCAGAACCTGAATAAAAATCATAATGCCATAACCGGGATGAACTATTTAACAGGATAAGAAACAGGCACACACCCCACATTACTTTAATCTGCATAGATTTGGCACCCATTTTATCTGAGCTGATTCCGGCGAGTATGATGGCCACAAACGTAATAACGCTTCCCCAACTGCCTTGTAATAGTGATACGGATTTGTCAGGCCATTTAAGAACATTAATAAGATGATAGGTATAGGAACGAATGAATATACTCGAACAAAAATACACTGAAGCAACTACAGCAAAATATTTCAGGCTTTTGTTATTGGTAATACCATTATACACTTTTTTAAATACTAATTTGAGATCCGGATTTGCTGCTTCTGCAATTCTTCGTTTTTTATTTTGTCCTGGTAACGGTAACAATGAATCGCCCCGGTCTAATTTGGTAAAAAAGAATACAAGTGAAAATATAAATAGAGAAAAAGTTTGAATTAAAGCAGCATTGCGAAAACCATAATCGTGTAGCACAAAAGATAGAACTGCCGAACCAAAGGCGATGCCTAATAAAAAACCTCCCCTCATAAATCCATTTAATTTTCCTCTTTGATCAGGAGGTGCTATTGAGATTGCCATAGCGTCTACACTGGCAACCTGTATTGAAGCAAAAATACTATGTATAAAGAATACGAGACTTAGTAAGGGGAGTTGAGACAGCGGATCTTTTACGGCAAGTAAACCCAGGGATGCAAAAATTGCTGCCAGCTGCGAAAGTACTACCCAATGTTTACGATGGCCGATCACAGAATACTGGAACCTGTCTATAAAAGGCCCCCAGATAAATTGCAAGGTCCATGGTAAACCTACCGCAGCAATAAAAGCGCCTACCCTTTGAGGTTCTACATGCTTACCCAATAAATAATTAGAGATAGCCGTAAGTGCAAACCCTGCAGGGATACCCTGCATTATATATAAATAAAAAAAAGTAAAATACCTTAAATATGGACTTTCATTAAGTACAGGCAATCGCATATTTACAAGTCTTAAAATACAATTATTGAATCGAAAAGAATTAATGTCATTAAATGTAATTCACTAACAATTTTTTGTATTTATTGTTCATCCGTAAGACTTCAAAGTAAGTGGAGAGTATCGGGGTCGAACCGACGACCTCTTGCATGCCATGCAAGCGCTCTAGCCAACTGAGCTAACCCCCCTTTTTTTATAATTACAAATATAACGGTATGCAATAGACGAAACCGTAATGCTGGAAAAATTTCGTGAAAACCAAACACCTTAAAAACATCAATTAATCACCCCATATTTCTTCTTTACCTTCTAACCAAAGTTTTACCAATCTGTTTGAAACTGATTTTGGCCTTTCAAGAGGAAAGCCCAAAGCCCTGTCCCAGCAAAGACTTGCTAATACACCCAATGATCGTGACACACCAAATAGCACCGTATAAAAATCATATTCTACCATTCCATAATGCACGAGTAATGCCCCGCTATGTGCATCAACATTAGGCCATGGGTTTTTTATTTTTGCCATTGATTGCAAAATTGGTGGCACTACTTTATAAATATTCCAAACCGTTTGCACCAATGGATCATCAGGCATATGTTTTTTACCAAATTCCATTTGTGCTTCAAACCTTGGATCGGTTTTTCGAAGTACTGCATGTCCATACCCGGGCACTACTTTTCCTTCTGAAATTGTTTTCTTCACATACTCTTCAATCTGTTCATCAGTGGGAAGTTCTGTTTTAAGTTCTTCACGCATATCAAAAATCCATTTAATTACTTCTTGGTTTGCGAGGCCATGTAATGGACCTGCCAATCCATTCATCCCGGCGGCAAATGAAAGGTAAGGATCGCTTAAAGCAGACCCAACCAAATGTGTAGCATGTGCAGAAACATTACCCCCTTCATGATCTGCATGTATGGTCATGTACAGCCGCATCAATTCCCGAAAACTTTCATCTTCAAAACCCATCATGTGTGCAAAATTACCCGCCCAATCTAACAACCCGTTTGGCTGAATATGATTGCCAAATTTATACTTACGGCGATAGATATACGCAGCTACACGAGGCAACCTTGCAATAAGATCCATGGAGTCATCAAAAGTCGCAGCCCAATAATCTTTTTTATTCATTCCTGCAGCATATTTTTTTGCGAACTGGCTCTCAGTTTGCAAAGCCATTATTGCCACCACAAACTGCGTCATGGGATGCGTTGTTAAAGGCAGTGATTCAATAGTAGCAAAAACATGATTAGGAACATGGCTCCGTCGCTGCCATACACTGCTCATGTGTTGGGCATCTTCATCAGTTGGAAGGTCACCAACAAGCATTAAATAAAATAGTCCCTCAGGCAATGGCTCGTCACCACCTTCTGCTTTTGGCAATTGTTTTCTTAGATCAGGAATGGAGCAACCCCGAAACCTGATACCATCCTGCGAATCGAGAAGTGATGTGTCTGTTACCAAACCGGTAATTCCACGCATGCCCTGGTAAATTTGGGATAGCTTTACTTCACCAATAACTTTTTCTCCATGCTCCTTCAATATGTCTT
>JBDTYU010000102.1:0-13709 GCA_040005535.1 Ginsengibacter sp.
AATTCTCCACTTGCATCAAAAAATATTTCCAATCATGCAAATTTTATTGCCACAATTATTGCAGGGGCGGGAAATTCAATCTGGTTTGCCAAGGGAGCCGCATGGGGAGCAAGAGTATCATCCTCTTCTTTTGCACAAGTTTTACCGGATGCGGATAATTATTACTTGCAACAAAATATTTCAGTACAAAACCATTCTTATGGAACTGTTGTAGAAAATGATTACGCTTTAAATGCCATTGCTTTCGATAAAAGCGCTAATAATAATGAAGAGTTATTACACGTATTTTCTTCAGGTAATTCTGGCAACGCAGCCAGCAATAGCGGTGCGTATGCTGGCATTAGCGGATTCGCAAATCTCACGGGTAATTTTAAAATGGCAAAGAATATTCTTACAGTGGGTGCGGTAGATTCTTTTGGAAATGTTGCTCCGCTTAGTTCAAGAGGTCCTGCTTATGATGGCAGGATAAAACCAGAGCTGGTGGCCTTTCAAAAAAATGGCACATCAGAAGCTGCAGCGCTAGTATCAGGAACTGCGTTGCTGCTTCAGCAGTATTATAAAAAAGAAAATGCTGACAGCGTTTTACCATCAGCGTTAGTAAAAGCGATCTTAGTAAATACGGCAGATGATGTAAACAATGCCGGCCCAGATTTCGCCACTGGCTTTGGAAACATGAATGCATTAAGAGCCATGGATCTTGTAAAAAATCATAGCATAATTAAAGGAACAATAACACAGGGTGTTACACAATCATTTTCCATTTATGTTCCTGCAAACTCAAAATTATTAAAGATTACTCTTGCATGGAACGATATTGCTGCTTCACCACTAATTGGAAAAGCTCTTATAAATGATTTGGATCTTGAGGTTGCGTTACCATTATCCGGTATAAGCTGGCGACCATGGGTGCTAAGCCCTGTTGCTAATGCGGATTCATTAAAAAGCCTTGCAAAAAGAAAAAGGGATAGTTTAAACAATGTAGAAGAAGTAACCATTGAAACACCTGTAGCAGGAAATTATCAAATAAATATCAATGGTTATAATGTTGCAACGGGCACGCAAAAATATTATGTTGTCTATAGTTATGATAGTATTAATTTTTTCAAATGGCAAAGGTTAACAAGTGTTGATTTCGCAGAGGGACGTCGTCAAAATATTTTACGTTGGGAAAATTCCTATATAGGAAATGGTGATATTGAATATAAGTTTGCTACGTCCCCCAACTGGCTCCCTGTTGCTTATGATGTTGATCTTTCCAAAAACTATTTTTACTGGAATACTCCCGATACTATCTCACAGGCATTGCTGAGAATGAAGATTGGTAATACATATTTTTATTCTGATACTTTTTTTATAACAACTTTATTAAACCCAAAAGTGGGATTTATATGTAATGATTCTATTTTAGTTTACTGGAATAAAATAGAAGGAATAAATCAATACCAGGTATGTGCCTTAGGAGAAAAATATATGGAACCATTACTGAAGGTTAATGATACCTCGGTAATAATTTCAAAAAATATGCTGACGGATAAGTTTATAGCAGTAGCTCCCATTTTGCCGGGCGGAATAACTGCTCCCAAAAGCTATGCATTCGATTATACTTTACAGGGAGCAGGATGTTTCATCAATAATTTCTTCGCGGATGCTAATGGCGATCATGCGAGCCTCACATTGAGTATTGGAACATTATACCAGGTTGCTGCGATATCTTTTGAAAAGCAAACAACATCAGGATTTGTAACCATTTTTTCACCTATACTTAATAACCAGCTTGAATATACATACAACTATAAGCCTTTATCAAAGGGCATTACTTATTTCCGTGCAAAAATTATTTTAATTAACGGCCAAATAATTTACTCACAGGCGGAAGCCGTTTTTTATGTTGAGCCAGGAAAATATTTATTATTGCCGGTTCCTGTAAGAAACAGTGATATTAGTTTATATACCACCATCCCTGATGGAGAAATTATTTCTATATGTGATGTAATGGGAAGAATTGTTTTACAAAAAGAAATCCTGTTTACCCATGAGATTATTAAAACTTCTTTGCTCCATTCGGGAGAATATTTTTACCGTATCTCAAAAAAAGGGTTAAAAGTTTATTCGGGTAAACTAATTATTTTATAGTCTTTATAGAAAACATTAGAAGTTTATTAAGTCTAATAATATTTTTTCTTTGAAAGATAATTTCTTACATAATCATCTACCCCTTCTTCTAATAAAAACATTTTTTCATTATACCCTGCATCTTTTATTTTTTGCATTTCAGCTTGTGTATAATATTGGTAATTATCCCGAATATCTTCAGGCATATCAATGTATCGAATTTCGGAATTACGGTCAATTCCTTTAAAAGTCGCCTTTACCAAATCGTTGAAGGTGCGTGCAACACCGGTTCCTACATTATAAATTCCTGAAATGAATGTTGATTTATCTTTTTGCCAACATTGCAAAAACCAAAAACAAATCTTGAGCACATCCTTTACATAAATGAAATCCCTTAATTGTTCTCCATCATTAAACTCATCCCTATGCGATTTAAAAAGCTTTACAAAACCTTTCTCCAGACTTTGATTATAAGAATGAAAGATCATACTCGCCATTCTTGCTTTATGATATTCATTGGGCCCGTAGACATTGAAAAATTTTAAACCAGCCCATGCAGGAGGAGAATCATTTTTCTGTTGAAGAACCCATTTATCAAATTCATTTTTAGAAACACCATAAGGATTTAATGGTTGTAATTTTTCGATAATCGTTTCATCATCTTTATATCCCAATTCGCCTGCGCCATAAGTTGCAGCAGAAGAAGCGTACACAAGCGGGATATTATTTTGTGCACAATATTTCCATATCTTTTTTGAATATTCCAAATTCAAATGTTCATGAATTGAATAATCAAATTCGGTTGTATCTGTACGGGCGCCTATATGATAAACAAATTCTATTTGCGATTTTTTATTCTGTAACCATTCAAAAAAAATATCTCTCTCAATTTTTATTGAATATTTTTTTTCAAAAAGATTGTTCTCTTTATCTGTATGAGAGAAATCATCAACCAAAATAAGATTTTCATAACCTGCAGCATTTAAAAAACCAACGAGGCAACTTCCTATAAAACCTGCTGCGCCTGTAACTACAATATGAGAATGACTATTCATTTATTCAGGCATGTAATTTTTAAAATAATTTCCAATAGCATTGTTATATTTTTCACTCCACTCCTTAATATTTCCCCAGTTATCTTCATCGATTATTATTTCTCCTGGAGTAACGGTTCCTAATTTCTCAAATCCTATATTCAATAATCTTTCAAAATTATTGGCATTGGAATTTTTTACTGTAACAACTACCCTGCCCTGTGCTTCGCCAAACCAGAATGCGTCTTTACGAATCTGAGAAGGTTGTTGGGCAACTTTAAAGCCAAGCGACCGGTAAAATCCGCTCTCAGCAAGAGTTACAAAAAGACCTCCTTCACTTATATCATGTGCAGATTCAATCATTTTCTTAGTGATCAGCAAACTAACGGTTTCGTGTAAACGAAATTCTTCATCCAGGTTAAAATATGGCGCAGGAGAAAATTCTATGCCACATATTTTATGCAGGTATTCTGAGCAGCCAATATCATTTTGGCTTTTACCCAATAAATAAATAATGTCACCTTCATTCTTAAAATACAACGTCATTCTGTTAGCGGCATTTTCCAAAACACCCACCATACCAATCGTTGGAGTAGGATATACCGGCCCTGAAGGTGATTGGTTATAAAAACTTACGTTACCACCTGTAACAGGTGTATTAAATTTATTACAGGCTTCCGTCATCCCCTTGATACTTTCTATAAACTGGTAATAAACTTCGGGGTCGTAAGGATTTCCAAAGTTGAGACAATTGGTAATTCCTAATGGTGAGCCTCCGCTGCATACTATGTTTCTTGCTGCTTCACTTACAGCAATCATACACCCCACATAAGGATTTGCAAATACATACCGGCTATTACAATCTGTAGTAAGTGCCAGAGCTTTCATACTCCCTTTAACAGCTACCACAGATGCATCAGAAGGCCCGTTAGTATTTAAGTTAGCGGTGCCTACCATACTGTCGTATTGATTATAAATCCATTTTTTTGATGCAATATTTGGTAATAAAATTATTTTTTCTGCAATCAATTTTATTTCAGCAGGAACCGAGATTTTATTCAAATCAAAGGCATGAATCTTTTCTAAGTATGCAGGGGGTTTAAATTCTCTTTCATATACAGGAGCGCCACCACCCAGCACTAAACTCTCAGCAGGAATTTCTGCTTCCAAAACATCATTCATATAAAAACTCAGCATTTTTCCATTGGTAACTTCACCAATTTGTGAACAAGGCAAATCCCATTTCTCAAAAATTTCAGTTACAATTTTTTCTTTTCCTTTTTTTATAATTAGCAGCATTCTTTCCTGGCTTTCGCTTAATAACAGTTCCCAGGCTTTCATGCTTTTCTGGCGTGTAGGAACTTTTTCCAGATAGATATTCATTCCAACATTTCCTTTTGCGCTCGTTTCTGCTGTAGAACAAATAATGCCCGCAGCACCCATATCCTGCATACCAACTACTGCACCGGTTGCAATAACTTCAAGACATGCTTCTAATAATTTTTTTTCCTGGAAAGGATCTCCTACCTGTACTGCAGGAAGGTCTTCGGCGCTGTTTTCAGTAATATCCGCAGAAGCAAATGCGGCACCTCCCATCCCATCTTTACCGGTTGCACTTCCTGCAATAAAAACCGGATTCCCTTCGCCTAAAGCAACAGCACTAACGGTCTCGCCTAAACGCACTACGCCTGCACTCATGGCATTTACCAAAGGATTGGTATGATAACAATTTTCAAAATAAATTTCGCCACCCACTGTAGGTACACCAAAGCAATTACCATAGTGGCCAATGCCATGAACAACCCCGCTTAGTAAATGCCTGGTCTTTTCATTCTCAATATCTCCGAATCTCAATGAATTTAATGAAGCAATCGGGCGAGCACCCATTGTAAAAATATCGCGGTGTATACCGCCAACACCGGTTGCTGCCCCCTGGAATGGTTCAATCGCCGAAGGATGATTATGACTTTCTATTTTAAACACTACTCCCAGCCCACCTCCAATATCCATAAGCCCGGCGTTTTCATCACCGGCTTTTACAAGAAGTTTTGACCCTTCGCGTGGCAAAGTTTTTAGCCATGTTATTGAATTCTTATAACTGCAATGTTCGCTCCACATAACGGAATAAGCGCTTAATTCAGTAAAATTAGGAGTGCGCCCGAGTATGTGAATAATTTTTTCAAACTCTTCTTTTCTGAGGCCCAGTTTCCCGGCAGTTTCAAATGTAATTTCCATAATTATTTAGAAGCGCAAACTTACAATCTCCTGAACTCTATCCATAAAAACAGGTGCAAATATTTTAACTAACTTCCCACAATTAAATTTGCCATTTGATATATTTACTTTTCGCTTTTTACCTGTCTATTTTTTGCTGGCTTATTATCCGTATTAAATTTTTTAAAGAATCAGGACTTGACAAACGTGCACTCATCTTACTTTTTTTGGTAAGAGTTATTGCAGGCCTTGTGAATGGGTATATAAATATGTATTACTATCATGGTACTGATACCGCATTATTTCATCAGGAAGGTATAGTAGAATTTCATCTCCTTTTCAATAATACGGCTGAGTATTTTACTAATATTTTCCATAGCAATCATAATAATAGTTATTCAGGTTTCCTGGAAAGTTCAGATTCTTACTGGAATGATACACGAAGCAATTTAATCGTGAAAATGCTTTCAGTGTTTAATATTTTTAGTGGAAGAAATTTTTATATTAATACCCTTTTTTATAACTTTTTCATTTTTTTTGGAGTTATTAGTCTTTACAAAGTTTTTATAAAAATTTTTCCCTCTTATTCTTTTGTTTTAATTGGATGCATTTTTCTTTTACCATCTCTTATTTATTTTACGAGTGGCATTCATCGGGATGGACTTATTTTCTTGTTTCTTTCTATGTTAATCTATCATTTATTTTTTATGTTGGAAAACAAAAAAATTTCATTGAAAGGAATTTTTATGACTTCAATTTTTTTATTCCTGATTCTGCTTGTTAGAAATTTTGTATTTATAACTTTGGTGCCCGCATTGATCGCATGGGTAATTGCAGAACAAAAACCCAAATATAGTTTCATAATATTTTTGAGTATTTATTTTTTCGTAGGTGTATTGTTTTTTTGTTCTGGATTTCTATCGCCAAAGTTTGATCTCCCGGGACATGTTTCAAGCAGGCAGCTTGCATTTATTGAAATTGCAAAGGGTGGCGCATCCGCAATCAATATTAATCCGCTTTATCCAAATTTCCGCAGCTTTTTAAATAATACGCCTCAGGCACTTAATCATAGTTTAATGCGTCCTTATGTTACTGAACACATTAATTTCTTATACATCCCGGCATCCCTGGAGATTGTCCTGTACGAAATTCTTTTTTTGCTTTTCATTTTTTTCAGAAAAAAAAATATAGAAATCATTCCGCTGGTTTATTTTTCAGTTTTTTTTAGTATAAGTATGTTCCTGGTTATAGGTTATACAATACCGATAATTGGAGCAATTGTTAGGTATAGAAGTATTTATCTCCCTTTATTGTTTATACCAATAATGTGTAATATAGATTGGAAAAAATTTAAAAATTTATTCATATAGTATTTTCTTTAATACAAGTTTTTTCTCCACAATTACAGAAATTTTAGACACATATTAAAAAGAAACTTTGTTTTTTTAAGGTTTTAGTGTTTTTTTGCACTCTAAATTATAAAAAATGCAATCTTTAAGACTTAATGCTCTTAACACTTTAATTTCTAATCCCAGTACCCTGCTTGCCCCGGAATCAAAAAAAATTACGGCAATTTTTGGAGAAAATGTTTTTACACTCCCAAAAGCCAGGCAATTTTTAAGTGATGACGCTTATAAAAGCCTGGTATCTTCTATCAAAACTCAAAGTAAAATTGACAGGAGAATGGGAGATCAGATTGCCTCCGGACTGAAAGCATGGGCTGAAACTAAAAATGTAACACATTATACCCACTGGTTTCAACCCCTGACAGGTGCAACTGCAGAAAAGCATGATTCGTTTTTTACTTTAAAAAGTGATGGCAGTGCACTTGAAGAATTTGATGGTGCTGCACTCATTCAGCAGGAACCCGATGCTTCGTCTTTCCCGAGCGGCGGCTTAAGAGCAACTTTTGAAGCACGCGGATATACAGGATGGGACCCATCTTCTCCACCTTTTATTATTGAAATTGGTCATGGGAAAACATTATGTATCCCTACGATATTTGTTTCCTATACAGGTGAATCCCTTGATGCTAAGACACCATTATTAAAGGCGCTTGTTGCACTTGATAAAGCCGCTATTGATGTATGTCAGTATTTCGACAAGAATATAACTGCTGTAACACCAACTCTTGGCTGGGAACAGGAATATTTTGTAATTGATGCAGGCTTGGCTAATGCCCGTCCCGACATCGTTATGACAGGGCGGACTGTGTTTGGCCATGCGCCTGCCAAAGGCCAGCAACTTGAAGACCATTATTTTGGATCTATCCCAGAAAGAATATATGCATTCATGAGGGATTACGAAGAAGAAGCTTATAAATTGGGTATTCCACTTCGTACAAGGCATAATGAAGTAGCTCCTTCCCAATTTGAATGTGCTCCTATTTTTGAAGAAGTGAATCTTGCAGTAGATCACAATCTTCTATTAATGGACGTAATGACCCGTGTAGCAAAGACACACAATCTTATGGTGTTACTTCATGAGAAGCCATTTGCAGAAATTAACGGAAGTGGTAAACACAACAATTGGAGCATGGCTACCAATACAGGAGTGAATCTTTTGGCGCCCGGGAAAACGCCTAAAACCAACTTAATGTTTCTTGCATTTTTTGTAAACACTATTAAAGCTGTTCATGATCATGCTGACCTTTTAAGAGCTTCAATCGCTTCTGCAGGTAATGATCACAGGCTGGGTGCAAATGAAGCTCCGCCAGCTATTATTTCAATATTCATAGGGAAATATTTAACTGATGTCTTAAATCAGATTGAGAAAAGAGTAGGCAACAAATTTGATGAACAGGATGAAGCAATTTTAAAACTTGACATTCATAAAAGTATCCCTGAACTGATGCTTGATAATACTGACAGGAATCGCACTTCACCTTTCGCATTTACGGGTAACAAATTTGAATTTCGTGCAGTAGGTTCTGCTGCAAACTGTGCGGGAGCGATGACAGTTTTAAATACAATTTTGGGCGAAACACTTTCACAGTTTAAGGTTGATGTTGATTCACTCATTGACAGTGGTGAAAAGAAAGAAGTTGCTCTTATGCAGATCATTCAGAAATACATTGTAGAAAGTAAAGCCGTTTTATTTGAGGGTAATAACTATAGCCAGGAGTGGGAAAAAGAAGCAGAAAAAAGAGGGTTGCCAAATGTAAAAACCACGCCACTTGCATTAGATGCTTTTGTAACTGATAAAGCTAAAAAAGTGTTTGAACATCATAATATTTATACGCATAGTGAACTCGAAGCGAGACATGAAATATTATTGGAGAACTATACGAAAAAAGTGCAGATTGAAGCAAGGGTGATTGGCGATCTTGCTACCACTTATATACTTCCTGTATCCATAAAATATCAAAATGTTTTAATTCAAAATATTCAGGGATTAAAAGATATTGGAATTGCAGAAAGTGGTTATGCAAATCAAAAACAAATCGTAGAAAAAATTTCCGAGCATATTTCTTATATAAGTTCAGGTGTAGAAGCTATGATAGAAGCAAGAAAGGTTGCGAATGAAATAAGTGACACACGGGACAAAGCAATTGCTTATTGTGATACCATAAAAAGCTATTTCGATGAAATAAGGTATCACGTAGATAAACTGGAGCTTCTTGTAGATGATACATATTGGGAATTACCTAAATACCGTGAGATGCTTTTTTTAAGATAATTAATTTTTTCTTATTTTATTAAAGCCCTGTTTCAAGCAGGGTTTTTTATTTTATCAAATGCTTTTTAAACCTGGAGCATAGAACTTCGTCTATCTTCTTATAAAATAAAAAAGTATGAAAAAATTATTTGTATTTATAATCTCCCTGAGTTTTTTTGCTTCTCATTCGATTGCACAGGTAAAAAGAGAAATAAATCCTTCTCAAAATACACGCACCAATACAATGCAAAAAAATAAGAAGAGAGCAATGATGAAAGAGCTTAACCTTACTAAAGAGCAAAAGGGTCAAATGAAAGAATTTCATCGTTCAATGAAACAAAAGAAAGAGAGTATCAAAAATGATAACAATCTTTCCGAAGCACAAAAGAAAGATAAAATGAAAGAGCTTCATAAAGAGCAAAAAGAAAAAATGAGGACAATTTTAACCCCTGAACAACGAGAAAAAATGAAGAAGGAGAGGAAGAATATGAAGACAAAGCCTGATATATCAAATGAAAGTTTGCCACCTGTAAAAAATCCAGGTAAGTAAAAATATTAATAGATATCTTAAACTAAAAACCCGGCCAATGCCGGGTTTTAGTTATTATCAAATTTTTATACTGCCGATGTTTCGTGTTTTGTCACTTCATTTCTAAATACAACGGTTCCGTCAAAAACATCTACCAGTACTGGTTTGGATTTATCAATAGTTCCACTCAACAGTTTTTTACTTAATTGGTTTATAATTTGTTTTTGTATCAGCCTTTTCAAAGGTCTTGCACCAAATTGCGGATCAAATCCATTTTCAGCCAGGTAATCCAAGGCATACTCGCTAAACTCCAGTACTACTCCATTTTTGAATAGCTGACGTTTAAGATCGTTGAGCTGAATTCTTATAATATCTCTTATCTCTTTACGCAGCAAGGGTTGAAACATAATCACTTCATCTATCCTGTTAAGGAATTCCGGACGTATAGTTTGTCTTAGTAATTCAAGAACTTCACGCCTTGTATTTTCAACCACTTCCTCTTTATTTTCTTCGGTAACATTATCAAAGTTTGCCTGTATGATGTGGCTACCCATATTGCTTGTCATTATGATGATGGTATTTTTAAAATTCACCACTCTTCCTTTATTATCAGTTAGCCTTCCGTCATCTAAGACCTGGAGCAAAATGTTGAATACATCGGGGTGTGCTTTTTCAATTTCGTCAAGTAGGATAACACTGTATGGTTTGCGTCTAACCGCTTCCGTTAGTTGTCCTCCTTCGTCATATCCAACATAGCCAGGAGGTGCACCTACCAGCCTGCTCACTGAATGCTTTTCCTGGTATTCGCTCATGTCAATACGTGTCATCATGCTATCATCATCAAAAAGATATTCAGCCAATGCCTTTGCCAATTCTGTTTTACCAACACCTGTTGTTCCCAAAAAAATGAAAGAACCTAATGGCTTTTTAGGATCATGCAAACCAGCACTGCTCCTGCGTATTGCATCAGCAACGGCTTCTATAGCTTCATCCTGGCCGATCACACGCTTATGCAATTCATCTTCAAGATTTAGCAATTTATCCTTTTCACTTTGCATCATTTTATTTACAGGAATCCCGGTTGCTTTTGCTACACTTTCGGCAATATCTTCAGCGTCAACCTCTTCTTTAAGCAATCTTTTTTCACTTATATCATCAAGCTGTGCAGTATAATCAGTTATTATTTTTTCCTGGGTCTGAATTTTACCGTAACGTATTTCGGCAACCTTGCCATAGTCACCTTCCCGCTCTGCTTTTTCAGCAGCCATCTTTAAATTTTCAATCTCAGCTTTAGCAGTTTGTATTTTTTCAACAAGTTCTTTTTCCTGTTGCCACTTTGCTTTAAACGTATCCCGTTGAACTGAAAGGTTAGAAATTTCAGTATTTAATTCTTTCAGCTTTACTTCATCCTTCTCTCTTTTAATTGCTTCCCTTTCAATTTCAAGTTGCCTTATGGCTCTTTCAAGTTTATCCAATTCTTCCGGCATGGAATTCATTTCAAGCCTTAGTTTTGCTGCACTTTCATCAATAAGGTCAATGGCTTTATCCGGTAAAAAGCGATCTGTAATATAGCGATGAGATAATTCTACTGCAGCAATAATTGCTTCATCTTTTATACGCACATGATGATGTGTTTCATATTTATCTTTTATACCTCTCAAAATAGAAATCGCATCTTCTACATTAGGTTCATCTACCATTACTTTTTGAAACCTTCTTTCAAGTGCTTTATCTTTTTCAAAGAATTTTTGATATTCATTCAAAGTAGTTGCACCAATAGCTCTTAACTCACCTCTTGCCAAGGCAGGCTTTAGGATATTCGCAGCATCCATTGCTCCTTCACCGGCACCGGCACCAACTAATGTATGTATCTCATCAATAAATAAAATAATTTCTCCGTTACTATCACCCACTTCTTTAATCACTGATTTTAATCTTTCTTCAAACTCACCTTTATATTTCGCACCTGCAATTAACAACCCCATATCAAGAGCAAAAATTATTTTAGATTTTAAATTTTCAGGAACATCACCATTAACAATCCTGTTAGCCAATCCTTCTGCTATGGCGGTTTTACCAACACCCGGCTCGCCAACTAATATGGGATTATTTTTGGTTCTTCTTGATAAAATGTGCAGCGTCCTTCTTATCTCTTCATCGCGGCCAATTACAGGATCCAGCTTATTGCTTCTTGCAAGCTCATTCAAATTTTTTGCATATTTATTTAAAGCATTAAACTGTGTCTCCGAAGTTTGGGAAGAAACTGTGGAACCTTTTTTCAATTCTTTTATGGCAGCTATTAAACTTTTTTCGGTAAGCCCGGCATCCTTTAAAATTTTCGCAGCGTTATCATTTCCCTGCAGAATAGCCAACAGTAAATGCTCAACACTTACAAATTCATCATTAAAAGTTTTTAAAATTGAACTTGCCCGCAACAACACATTATTAAGGTCGCGGCTTATTACCTGAGCAGGCTCACCATCTCCCATTTTGGGAAGCTTATGTAAACTTTCATCAACTTTATTTTCAACAAAATTTACGTTTACATTATTTTTTTTAAGCAGATAATCCACAGGGCTATCCTCATCACTAAGCAGCGCTTTAAGCATATGCTCTGTTTCTATATTTGGATTCTTTTCATTGAAAGCCAGTTGCTGGGCTTTTTGAAAAATCTCCTGCGATTTTATCGTTAAGTTGTTAGGGTTCATATTGTATCCTTTTATTTAAATTTTAATTAAAGCAACAAATACTACTCCAACAAAACATCCAGATAATATGTCTTATAAATTTATTCAAATCTGCCGCAAATGCAGTGTAATAGCTGTTCTACTGTTATTATTACAGTTATCTTTCGCTTAAAAATAAATTTACTAAAGAAGAGGAATAGCTAAAAAAAAGAATCAATCAGGAAGGGCTGCAATAGTGCCTTGGAAAAGATGGAGAGAAACTTATATGGTTGTAGTTTTGTTAAACGTAACTGGTAAATATATATTATTTATTATATAAAGAAATACTATTGGGCGTTAATAAAAACAATTATTCTCAAATAATAAAACAGATAGCTGCACAGTTAGGCTTCGATTATTGCGGAATAGCCAGGGCACAGCAACTTGATGAAGATGCACGGCGCCTTGAAAGCTGGTTAAATAAAGGGTTTCATGGAGGTATGGCTTATATGCAAAACTATTTTGACTTAAGAGTTGATCCCACGAAATTAGTTCCCGGAGCAAAGTCTGTGATTACTTTACTTCTCAATTATTTTCCTGCGGCACAACAAAATTCTGAAGCTCCGCAGGTTTCAAAATATGCTTATGGAAAAGATTATCATGAAGTGATTAAAGAAAAACTGAAAACATTTTTACAATTAATAAAAGAAAATATCGGAGATGTTCATGGAAGAGGATTTACAGACAGTGCCCCTGTTCTTGAAAGAAGCTGGGCACAAAAAAGCGGTTTGGGTTGGGTAGGGAAAAATGGAAACTTCATCACAAAAAATGAAGGGTCATTTTTTTTTATTGCAACATTAATAACTGATCTTGATCTTGAAACTGATGATCCTTTTATAAAAGATTATTGTGGTACCTGTACACGGTGTATCGATGCCTGCCCTACTGATGCTATATTGCCTGATAAAGTAATTGATGGCAGTAAATGCATTTCTTATTTCACAATAGAATTAAAAGACCTTCTTATTCCTGATGAAGTGAAAGGAAAATTTGAGAATAAATTATTTGGTTGTGATATATGCCAGGATGTATGCCCATGGAATCGTTTTTCGAAACCAACCAAAGAAATTACGTTTAGTCCTGTACGTGAGATATTAAATTTTACTAAAAATGATTGGGAAGAAATTACGGAAGAATCCTTTAAAATTATTTTTAAAGATTCGCCTTTAAAAAGAAGTAAGTTCTCTGGCATTAAAAGAAATTTAAAGTTTTTGAATTAGCTGAATCTTTAAAACATTAATCCGGCTTTCAATAACCCTTCCCTGCTCCCAATTCACCTTCAAATTTATACCTGGCCAAATGTTTAAATACTTTCACAAATCCATCCTGAAGAACATCTTCTGCATCTGCAATACTTTTCGTGTACCTAAAGCAAACTCCCAGCATAACGGGCGCAAAATGTTCATACAATTGCCTTTGTGCATCATGCCTGCATTT
>JBDTYU010000103.1:0-5088 GCA_040005535.1 Ginsengibacter sp.
ATTAATGTAAAATTATATTTTGACCAGCGAAGAGTGAATCCTTATATTTCATCTTCCCCTCCAACAGTTGATACACGTGCCGGAGTGCAGATAAGAATTTCATTGGCCCAATAATTTTCGAAAAGTGAAAGCTGCTTAAGTTTTTGGAATTTTTCAATATAAACTTTTAAAAAAGTTTGAAGGCTTTGGCAGGATAAAAAAACCCGGGGTTAATCAGGCCCCGGGTAAGTTATCAACAAGCATACAAAAAAACTATTTTACTTTTTTGAACATAATTATATATCCGCAAATATTTTTCTTTTTTAATTTATTCACCTGTACAGGTTTTATCATGTGATACTCTGTAAATTTAGGAATGTAAGAATAGCTTATAATATTGCTTTCAACTCCCTGGCCATATTGCTTTTTATAAATCACTTGTTTTTCATCGTAATCATACATACGGAGTTCATATAATTTTGAAGTAAGATCACCTATAAAAATAAATTGGTACCAGCTTCCCTGGGTGAGGGGTACAATTACCGGCATTTCGTATTCACTCTCCATTGTCATAGTCGCTTCCTTCAAAACTATAAACCCCTGCCTGTATAAATTTGCTTTTAAACTGTCGGCTTCTCTTTTTAAAGTAGAATCAAAACATGAAACCTGCCTGATAACATCCTGTCCGGAAACAGAAAACTGCATTACGAGCGGGATCAAAATCAAAATAGAATTTCTGAAAAGATTTTTCATGAAGGTAGACGGAAATTATATAAACAAATTACTAAAAATTGTTGATTTAAAACATGTACCGCACACTTTTTATGCAAAAATAAATATGGATATTTACTTTTAACCAAATCTTCCCAAGTCTTAACGAATTGAGTTAAAATTTGTTGCAGATTTAAGAATTACGATTGAAAAAAATTCCGTTCGCCTGCGCAATACATGTAATTTCCAGTTCATTAATACAAACATTGGGTGGAAGTGAGGCACAATAAAAAATAGCATCTGCGATATTTTCAGCGGTGAGTGGAGTGAAGCCATCATACACTTTAGCAGCTTTGCCGGTATCGCCTTTGAATCTTACTATTCCAAATTCAGTTTCTGCTGCTCCGGGCTTAATGTTCGTTATTTTAATATGATGCTGTAAAAGATCAATACGCATTGAACGGCTGATAACATCTACCGCAGCCTTGCTTACACAATAAATATTGCCTTTTTCATACGTGTCATCTCCTGCAATTGAACCAAGGTTAATAATATGTCCGCTATTTCTCTCAACCATAAAAGGTAATATGGCTTTACTCACGTACAGCAGCCCGTTTATATTTGTTTGCAGCATCGTATCCCAGTCACTCAATTCTGCTTCGTTAAAAAAATCTCTGCCAAGTGCAAGCCCTGCATTATTTACAAGAATATCAACAGATCGCCATTTACCTGAAAAAGCCTGTATACAATCGAAAACTTCTTTTTTATTTTGGACATCAAATTGAGCGCAGAGGGCTTCGATTTTATATTCACTTTCCAGTAATTGTTTTAATTCGTCTAAACGATTTTTTCTTCTGCCATTAATGATAAGATCATCCCCCGCTGCCGCAAATTTTTCAGCACATGCTTTTCCAATTCCAGAGGTTGCGCCTGTAATAAAAACGATACGATTCATGTTATAAAATCTATTTTAAAAAATTCGCCTAACGCACCAAATTAAGTAAAAATTGTTCCGTTAAAGCAAACGATTTTTAAATATACTATTGAAAATTTAATGAAAAAAAACAAAAAAAGAAAGCTGGTTTTTAATCAAATACTATTTCTTCCGGTGAAGAAATTATAGTGAGTTTGTCAATTATTTTATGATATAAAAAATTCTGTTCTTCCATTGCCTTAAGATGCAAAATCAGATAATCGTAAAAGTGAGACGTGTTGAGAATAATTATTTTTTTATCGTGAATATTTAACTGGTTCCAGGTAAGCATTTCAAATAGTTCATCCATAGTACCATAGCCCCCGGGAAGAATGATCGCAGCATCACATTTCTCATAAAGCATTCGTTTACGGCTATGCATGTCTTCCACTTCATGCAATTCCGTAATACCCATATGCTGATGCTCCCACTCAGTTAATATTTTTGGAATGATGCCAATTACCTTTCCGTTTTTTTCAAGGACGGCATTGGCTATAGCACCCATTATACCTTTATCACTTCCGCCGTAAATAAGGGTAATCTTTCTTTGCGCAAGCATATAACCTAATTGTTTTGCATGCTCACAAAACAATGGATTGTTGCCTGATTTTGATCCGCAAAAAACTGCCAGAGATTTAATTGACATATTTTTATTTATCTTGAATAAAATTCAAATTAAAAAAATTGAAATCCTAATTTTCATTTTTTAATTTATTAATCGATCCATATTTATGTCTCCTGCCGTTTTACTTTCTTTTATCATCGGATATTTTTTAATGCTCATTGTAGTCTCTTATCTTACTTCAAGAAAATCGTCTGACAATGCTACTTTTTTTATTGCGAACCGTTCCTCCAAATGGTATTTGGTGGCGTTTGGAATGATAGGTACTGCATTAAGCGGTGTTACATTTATTTCTGTTCCGGGCGAAGTGGGGAATGCGGCAGGTTCCCAGTTTCGGTATTTTCAATTTGTATTGGGCAATGCAGCAGGTTATTTTGTTGTGGCCGGTATTTTACTTCCCCTGTATTATAAAATGCATCTTATATCCATTTATGAAGTAATTGAGCGTACGCTTGGAAAAGCAAGCCACAAGACTGCTGCAGCTATTTTTTTATTATCCAGAACTATAGGTTCTGCTTTCAGGCTTTACCTTGTATCAATAGTTTTACAACGTTTTATTTTTGATTCGATGGGTGTTCCTTTTTGGCTTACCATTGTTATATGCCTCATGCTTATATGGGGTTATACATTCAGGGGCGGATTGAAAACCATCATTATCACGGATAGTCTTCAAACCGTTTTTTTAGTAACCTCTGTTTTTCTTTCAATTTATTTTATTTGTAACAGTCTTCATTTAAATATCGGGGAAGCTTTTGAGACTATTAAAAAAAGCAACTACTCAAAAATTTTTTTTACTGATAATTTTATTACCAATAAATTTCATTTCACCAAGCAATTCCTGGGAGGCTTGTTTGTAACTATAGGAATGTTTGGACTCGACCAGGACCTCATGCAAAAAAATCTAAGTTGCAAAAATCTGAAGGATGCCCAAAAGAATATGTTTACGTTCACATGTATATTTGTGATCATCAACCTGTTTTTTTTAAGTGTGGGAGCACTGCTTTATATCTATGCAAATAAGAATGGAATAGCTATTCCTGTTGATGCTGTAACTCACCTGCCAAGAACTGATTATTTATTTCCTGAAATTGCATTGAATCATTTTAAAGGACTACCAGCCATAGTTTTTATGCTGGGGCTTACTGCTGCAACTTTTGCCACCACTGATTCAGGCCTTACTGCACTGACTACCTCTTTCTGTATTGATTTTTTAAATTTCGATAAAAATAAAATTCTGAGTGAAAAACAAATGGTGAGAAGAAGAACTTATGTACATATTAGTTTTTCTGTTTTAATACTGCTTGTGATCCTATTGTTCAATGCAGTAAATGATTCCTCTGTTGTCTCAGCAATTTTTAAAGTGGCTACTTTTACTTATGGGCCGCTGATTGGGCTATTTGCGTTTTCGCTCTATGCAAAAAAGAGAAATGTACTTGATAATGCAACGCCTTTCATTTGCATTGCAGCTCCTCTCATTTGTTTTTTTATAGACAGATATTCATCTAAATTATTAGGAGGCTATGTATTTGCTGAAGAATTAATTATTGTAAACGGGTTCCTCACTTTCCTTGGGTTATTGCTTGTTTCCAAAAAGAAAACATCAGACGAAAACAAATTAGCAAATGACAGAAATAGTAAACAGCAAAGCTGAAAAATATGCAGCTTTATTTTCAAGCCCAATAGATGAATTGTTGCAGGAAATAGAAAAATTTACTTTACAAAATCATCCTCATGCAATTATGCTTAGCGGCCCTGTGCAGGGAAAACTGCTTGAATTAATCAGCTGTATGATTAGACCAAAAAAAATTTTAGAAATAGGCACCTTTACCGGCTATAGCGCTTTGTGTCTTGCAAAAGGTCTTACACCAGGTGGTGAATTGCACACAATTGAAATAAGAAAAGAAGATGCTGAAATTTCAAGAAATTATTTTAGCAAATCATTACAGGCTAAACAGATAATTTTACATGAGGGCGATGCGTTAGATATTATTCCCGAATTAAAACATACATGGGATCTTATATTTATTGATGCCGATAAGGTAAACTATATTAATTATTACGAATTAACTTTGCCATATTTAAATAAAGGTGGATTTATGTTGGCAGATAATGTTCTTTTTCATGGAGCGGTGCTCAAAGAAAGTATAACCGGCAAAAATGCCAAAGCAATTCATGCATTTAATAAGCATGTTGCAGGAGATGAAAGAGTTCAGCGGGTAATGGTGACCATTAGAGATGGTTTAATGCTGATTCAAAAAAATGGCCTCACCCCAACCTCTCTCCAGGGGAGAGGGACTTAAACCCTTTGTCAGAATGAGCTTAATGAAAAAATATTGATGAAAAAAATAATATTCCTTTTAATTCTTTCGGTTATTTTTTCACCCTTAGTGTTTGCACAATATATAACTCCTGCACAATACGTGGCACAGTATAAAGATATTGCAGTGAGAGAAATGAAACGTATGGGAATTCCGGCAGCGATATCACTTGCGCAGGGAATTTTAGAAACTGAAAACGGCAATAGTGATCTTGTAAAAAAATCAAACAATCACTTTGGTATTAAATGTAAAAGCACCTGGACAGCAGGCAGCGTAAGTCATGATGATGATGCCCTTGGGGAATGCTTTCGTGTGTATAAAGATGCTGATGACTCTTATCGTGATCATTCAAATTTCTTAAGAGGAAGTACGAGGTATGCATTTCTGTTTAAACTGGATCCGCGTGATTATAAAGCATGGGCTTATGGATTGCGCAAAGCAGGGTATGCAACCAATCCCCGTTATCCTGAAATTCTTATAAAAAA
>JBDTYU010000104.1:0-6814 GCA_040005535.1 Ginsengibacter sp.
CGGCAGAATTTTTTAATCTTTCGAAATGCTCAACTTCTTTAAAAATTTTAGTTTTGCCTGCGGCAGTTTTGTAAGAACGAATGCCTTCAAAAACACCATAGCCATAATGAAGCGTTTGTGTGTACAAATCAATTTTTGCTTCTCCGGCTTTTACAATTTCGCCATTTAAATAAATAAAAATATTCTCGTTGTAGTACATAATAATTAAATCTTTTTTATTTTATATGATAGTTGCTTTTCCATAAGCAATATTCTTTGAATTGATATTTACAGGAAAATCGTTACTTATATAATCACTTATAAATTCACCGATCGTAGATGTAAAGTGAAAGTTTACCGGATCAATGTCTTTTGACACAAACCCGTGGGCTAGTGACCATGCAACTGCTTCCCTTACCTCTGCTGCTTCTTCTGATAATTCAAAATGATCCAGCATCATAGCAGCAGACAAAATTGAACCAATAGGATTAGCAATATCTTTTCCTGCAGCCTGCGGATATGAACCATGTATCGGCTCAAATAAAGCAGATGAAACACCAACAGATGCTGATGGCAAAAGACCTAACGAGCCGCTGAGCACACTCGCTTCATCACTTAAAATATCGCCAAACATATTTTCAGTTAGCATTACATCAAATTGTTTTGGATTAATTATTATTTGCATGGCAGCATTGTCCACGAACATATAATCCACTTCTACATCAGGATAAGAAAGTGCTATGGACTGCACTGTTCTTCTCCATAGCCTTGATGTTTCCAGCACATTAGCTTTATCAACAAGGGTTAATTTTTTTCTTCGTTGTTGAGCTGCAATAAATGCAAGATGCGCAATTCGCTCTATCTCATTTTTACTATAGATGCAAAGGTCAGATGCTTCAGTGCCCTCAGCATTTGTTTCTTTTTTTCCAAAATAAATTCCACCGGTTAATTCACGATATATAATAAAATCAACATCACGTAATTGCTTTTCTTTTAAAGGAGAAAGATGATGTAAAGAAGAATAAGTTGTTACAGGCCGGATATTTGCAAACAATTGTAATTCTTTCCTGAGCCTCAGCAATCCCTGCTCCGGACGAACTTTTGCTGAAGGATCATGATCATATTTGGGATGGCCGATTGCACCAAATAAAATAGCATCACTTTCGAGGCATAAATCAATAGTATTCTGCGGCAAAGGGTCACCTGTTTTATCAATCGCAACCGCACCCATAAGAGCATGGGTGAAATTAAAGCTGTGATGATACATTGATGCAATTGCATTCAAAACTTTTATTGATTGCCGAGTCACTTCAGGCCCAATGCCATCTCCCGGTATTACTGCTATATTTTTATGCATAATTATTAAGCGAGTTGTTTTTCAAAAGCTGTTATTTCCTCTTTAATGCTTATCAGATAATCAATATCATCATAGCCATTTAACAAGCAGGTTTTTTTATAATTATTAATGTCAAATGTTTCCGTTTCTCCTGTGGAATCTATCACGATGGTTTGCTTGCCGACATCAACTGTAAGCGTTGATGCGTTACCGGTAATAAAGATTTTTTGCAAAAAATCATCAGTAACCTGCACAGGTAATAATCCATTATTCAATGCATTGTTCTTAAAAATATCAGCAAAGAAACTTGACACTACCACATTGAAACCATAATCAATAATTGACCACGCCGCATGTTCACGTGAAGAGCCGCAACCAAAATTTTTTCCTGCAACTAAAATGGTTCCTTTGTATTCGGGTTTATTCAAAATAAAATCAGCTTTAGGCTGAGCTTCATCATCATTTAGGTATCGCCAGTCACGAAAAAGATTTTTACCAAAGCCATCACGGGTAGTTGCCTTTAAGAATCTTGCAGGAATAATTTGATCGGTATCAATATTTTCTAAAGATAAAGGGACAAAAGTGCTATGTATATTTTTTAAAGCCTGCATGTGTTTAATTTAAAAAATCACGAACATCCGTAATAACTCCTGTAATAGCAGCAGCGGCAGCGGTGAGAGGGCTTGCCAGTAAGGTTCTTGCACCTGCACCCTGCCGCCCTTCAAAATTCCTGTTACTGGTAGAGATACAATATTCGCCTGCAGGTATTTTATCTTCATTCATACCAAGGCATGCGCTGCAGCCTGCCTGCCTTATATCGAAGCCTGCTTCAATGAAAATAACATCAAGCCCTTCTGAAACAATTTGGGCAGCTACCTGTTGTGATCCCGGCACTATCATCACTTTTACGTTTTTATTTTTCTTTCGGCCCTTAATAACGGAAGCGACTAAACGCAGATCTTCAATTCTTGAATTGGTACAGCTTCCTATAAAAACATTTTGTACCGGCATTCCTTTTAAAGACTGTCCTGATTGTAAACCCATGTATTCAAGCGCTTTGATAATATTTCTGCGCTCACCTTCATCAACAATACTTTCACTTACCGGCACAAACCCGTTAATAGAAATACCAAGACCAGGGTTAGTTCCATACGTTATCATAGGTTCAATATCATTCGCATCAATATTTATTTCAAGATCAAATAAAGCATCTTCGTCAGAATATAATTGTTTCCATTCTTCCAGCTTTTTCTTCCATTCGTTTTCCTTTGGTGCAAATTCTCTTCCTTTCATATATTCGAAAGTGGTTTCATCAGGCGCAATCATTCCGCCCCTTGCTCCCATTTCAATACTCATATTACATATAGTCATTCTTGCTTCCATAGAAAGCGAAGTGATAGCGCCACCTGCATACTCCACGAAGTAACCCGTTGCACCGCTTGCTGAAATTTTTGAAATAATATAAAGAATAATGTCTTTTGAAACCACACCTTTGTTCAAAGTACCGCTTACATTAATACGCATAAGCTTCGGCTTGCTTTGCATGATGCATTGTGATGCAAAAACCATTTCAACTTCACTGGTTCCTATGCCAAATGCAATAGACCCAAAGGCACCGTGAGTAGAAGTATGACTGTCACCGCAAACGATGGTCGTTCCCGGTTGCGTAATTCCCAACTCAGGCCCTATCACATGAACGATTCCCTGGTATGGATGCCCGAGACCATACAATTCAACATGATGTTTTTTACAGTTCTCAATAAGCTGATCGACCTGTAATCTTGAGAGATAATCTTTTATAGGAAGATGTTGGTTTATGGTGGGAACATTATGATCTGCAGTAGCGACTACCTTTTCAGGCCTTAATAATTTTAATCCTCTTTTTTCAATTCCTGCAAAAGCCTGTGGGCTTGTTACCTCGTGAATAAAATGTTTATCAATGTATATAACATCAGGGCCTCCAGGTACTGATTTTACCAGGTGCCTCTCCCAGATCTTTTCAAATAATGTTTTACTCATTTCCATCTTGTTAAAAAAGTGGGGGACAATCCCCCACTGCATAAAACTAAAACCGCATTGTACTAATTTGCAACCAGGCTTTTTTGCTGATAAGCTATTGCAAGGGATGAAAGATCCTTGTCCTCCACTTCTTTTTTATTATCAGCTACCTGTAAAAACCGGTCATATAATATATCAACATCATTGCGATCAAACTGGTAACCCAGCTTTTGAAAACGATGGGCCAATGCACTGCGTCCACTCCTTGCCGTTAGTACAATTCTTGAACTATCCGCACCCACTTCTTCCGGAGTAATAATTTCATAGCAAAGCGCATTTTTTAAAAATCCATCCTGGTGAATACCGGAAGAATGTGAAAATGCATTGCTGCCCACTATCGCTTTATTCGGCTGCACAGGCATGCGCATTACATCAGACACTTTCCTGCTTACAGGATTTAGTTGTGTTGAATTAATATTGGTGTAAAATCCTAAGTCTTTATGTTGCTTAATTATCATCACCACTTCTTCCAACGAAGTGTTCCCCGCCCTTTCGCCCAAACCATTAATAGTACACTCAATTTGCCTTGCACCATTAATTACTCCTGTAATAGAATTTGCGGTAGCCAGGCCCAGATCGTTATGACAATGACATGAAATAATTGCTTTATCAATATTGGGAACGTTGTTAATTAAATAAGCGATCTTTTCGCCATATTGATAGGGCAGGCAATAACCGGTAGTGTCGGGAATATTGACAGTTGTTGCACCTGCTTTTATGACGGCTTCTATCACTCTTGCCAAATATTCGTTATCCGTTCTTCCGGCATCTTCTGCATAGAATTCTATATCATCAGTAAAATTCCTGGACCATTTTACACATTGAATAGCCCTTGCTAAAATATCTTCACGGGTAGAATTAAATTTGCTTTTAATGTGCAGGTCTGATGTACCAATACCTGTATGTATGCGTGGATACTTTGCATATTTTAATGCATCAGCAGCAACAAGAATATCTTTCTCTACTGCCCTTGTCAATGCGCAAACTGTTGCATTAGTAATACTTTTTGAAATTTGTACTACTGAAGAAAAATCACCGGGGCTTGATATAGGAAAGCCAGCTTCAATAACATCAACACCCAATTGTTCAAGATCTAACGCCAGCTCAACTTTTTCTTTTGTGTTAAGCTTGCAACCCGGCACCTGTTCACCGTCGCGGAGCGTTGTATCAAAAATTGTTATTTTATTCATGGCAATATGATCTGGATAAAAAATAAAGGTCAATGAAAAAGCAAGTCGTTTCTATATATATGAAAGTAAATTATATCACAGAGACATTTTAAACAAAATAGCAGAAATTTACATTGCCGAAATGAAGAGTAATTTTGAGAAAGCCTTGCTATCACTACTATTCAAGGTAAAATTAATACGATGCCCAACAGATCAACAGATTCCTTATTCCAACTGATTCATTCACTCCAAAAATCAGAGAAGAGGAATTTTAAGCTATATGTGAAAAGAAATACTTCAAACAACGATCTTAAAATTGTCCAGTTATTTGATGCGCTGGATAAAATGAAAGAGTATGATGAAAAAGAACTTATCGATAAAACAGTCTCTATAAAAAGAGAGCAGCTCTCAAACATGAAAGCCCATCTCTACAGGCAAATTCTCGCCAGCCTGCGTTTGCTTGAAAGCAATGAAAACATCGATATACAATTACATGAACAATTAGATTATGCGAGAATACTTTATAACAAGGGCCTTTACCTGCAGAGCCTCAGGATACTTGACAGGGTTAAAGAAAACGCAAAGGCGCATAACCAGGTGAGCTTTATTACCGGCATATTATTTTTGGAAAAGAAAATTGAAACACTGCATATTACCAGGAGTATGCAGGATAGAGCAGATGCTTTAACCAGCGAGTCAAATGATACCAATATAATGCTCATAAGGGTTACAAAACTATCTAACCTTGCCCTGCAATTATATAGCTGGTACATTAAGAACGGGCATGCGAGAAATAAAAATGATGAAAAAGAAATTGAGGGTTATTTTACTGATAACCTCACTGATGATATAAAAAAGCCTGAAGGCTTTTATGAAAAATTATACTTTAATCAAAGTTATTGCTGGTATGCTTTTATAAGACAGGATTTTTTATTGTATTACCGCTATACACAAAAGTGGGTTGATTTATTTACCGCAGATACTTTGATGATAGAAATTGAAACTGCCAATTACATTAAGGGCCTGCATAATTTACTGAATGCACATTTCACTTTAAGAAATTATAACGGTTTTGATAAAACGCTTAAGCTGCTTGAAGACTTCAGAGATTCGGATATAGTAAAACAAAATAATAATAACCAGGTGCAGGTTTTTGTTTACCTGTACATTGCAAAAATTAACCAGCATTTTCTGGAAGGAACTTTTAAAGAAGGATTACAAATTGTTCCTGCTATTGATCGCCAGCTTAAAGAGTTTAGCATCTATCTTGATCATCATCGTGTTCTTGTTTTTTATTACAAGATTGCATCCCTTTATTTTGGCGCAGGGGATTGTGATACCGCCATAGATTATCTAAATAAAATCATTAACTGGAAGGTTGATCTCAGGAATGACTTGCAATGTTATGCAAGATTGTTACATCTTATTTCGCATTATGAGATAGGTAATTTTCAACTATTGGAATACCTTATTAAATCTGTTTACCGCTTTATGGCTAAGATGCAGAACCTAAGCCTTGTTGAAGAAGAAATGTTTAAGTTTTTACGCAAGTCGTTTTATCTTTCTGCAAGAAAATTACAACCAGAGTTTGAAAAGCTGCTGGATACTATTAAGCAATTGGAAAAAAGCAAATTTGAAACAAGAGCTTTTGCTTATCTCGATATTATTTCATGGCTGGAGAGCAAAGTAAATAGTAAGCCAGTTTATGAAATAATAAGAGAAAAATATTTATCGGGTAAGCGGCTGTCGCATCATTGATATAAGAGATAATTTCAACCATGTAAAAAAAGTAAATGGTTATCCTGTAGAATACAAATATTCACTAGCCAGATTTTATGAAACAGGAGAAGATGATCCGATTGCAATCGGATTTAAAATACTTACGCATTATATGGACAAGTTATGATTGAGGAATGTCGGGTGAAGGACATCCGCCAGAAAGAGGGGCGTTTTCGCTTCGGCCGTGCGCTCATCATTCGCAAAACACTTTAGCCTCTGCCGAGCGAACGTTTTTCAAGTCGGTGTTTTCCAATAAGGCGTTTGGCCAACTTAAGTTCTTATTATTTATCTTTAGCAAAAAACCAAGCACCAGGTCCGGCGGACGAATTTCAAATTTCCAACCAATAATACCTGCACATCAATTTATAATTAAATTAAAAAAAGGGAAGAGTGGAAAATAAAGAAATAATTGTAATAGGGCTTGGTGGAGTTGGCGGGTACTTTGGATTCAAAATTGCACAGAAATATGAGAATAATAAAAACGTAAATGTAA